>RFKJ01000493.1 GCA_003694325.1 Deltaproteobacteria bacterium | reverse complement strand
GCCATGGCCAGGGCACGCAGCTCGCGGGCAGACAGGGTCCCGGCGGCGTCGCCCCGCAGGCGGGCCAGGATGACCGGCGCCGCCTCGACGTCCCGATACACGCTGACGTAGCGGAGGGCCTCGACCCGCACGGCCTCGACTTCGTCCTCGATTGCCCGGCGGACGAGCTCCCGGGTGTGCGGGGTGCGGTGCTTGCGGAGGGCCACGAGGGCGGCCTCGCGCACCACCGCGTGCGGGCTGTCGAGGCGCATCAGGATCTTTTCGAGGAGGGCAGGCGTGTCGAGCCGGGAGAGCCCCAACAGCACCACCGCGAGGCCTTCGTCCTCCACCTCGGCGAGCAGCAGCCCCAGGACCTCGGCCGGCCGATCCGCCCCGACGACGATCCCATCGGCGGCCGCCAGCCGAAGCTCTGCGGCGTCGAGCCGGCCGCAGGCCGAACAGAACGCCGCCCGGTGCGATTCCGGCGCCACCCGCCCCAGGGTGAACAGCAGCCGCCGCCACTCGGTGGGGTCGCCGCCGTGGTTGGCCGCCCCCTGCAACCGGGCCAGCGCCTGGGGATCGAACAGCAGCACCAGTTCGGCGCCCACCACGTCGCGGTGGGGCCAGTCGGCGACGAGTTCCCCGTGGAGCAGGGCCAGGGGTCGGCGCAACAGGCCCAGCGCCTCCCCCGGCCGCCCGGCCGCGATGAGGTGGTCCACGTGGTCGGCCAGGAACCGGAAGGTGTCGCTGGCCTGCAGGGCCGACGGGTCCAGGCGCATGCACTCGAAGACGACCCGGCCGATGTCGTCGGCCTTCGTGTCGGCGTCCTCCTCGATGCCGGTCAACTCGCGGCGGATGCGTTCCCGGTCCGCCATTCCGGCGCCGAGAATGGCCGCGTCGACGTCCAGCGGCTTGGCCATGGCGTCCCGAAACCGTCCGACGATGCGCGACACCTGGGGATGGGCGTCCGCCCCGCCCGCGCGGATCACCTCGAGGATCGTGCGCGGGTCCAGGCTCTGCACGTCGTCGCCGTCGCCGCCGCCGAAGTCGAACTGGATGCCCGGCAGCTCGTGTCCCTCCACCAGCGACTGCAGCGCCCCCTCTCCCTGGGTCTTCCAGTCCCGGGCCAGCACCAGGGCCAGCCCCCGCAAGGCCTCGGGCGAGGCCCCCTGCTCCAGTTGCATGGCGCGAAGGCCCTGGTCCCGCAGGGCGATGGCCACCCGCCGGGCCAACAGGTCATGGGCCCACAGCGGCGCCCCGTCGGCGAACAGCCCGTCGTCCCGGACATCCACCACCAGCGCCGAGTCCTGCAACAGCAGGGCCATGTTCCGGGCGAAGTCGCGGGCGAGCTGGTCGGCGCTCACCCCCGGCCGCCCGCCACCCCGGGCCACCGCGGCGAGGTCGGCCAACGCGTCGATGGCGACCCGCCGGGGATCGATGCCACCACTTCCCGAGCCGGAATCAAATGCGGACACGACTACACCCTGAGAGGTTCGCCGACTATATCCGCTGGCGGTTAGGCGAGCGGCGGTCTCCCCCCGATCGGGCCGTCCCGGCGCTCCTCGATCCCGGGCGACGGCCACCTCGGTTCGCCCCCGCCGCACAGCGGCGCCCCTCCACCCCGCAGGACTCCGCGCGTGAACCGCCCGCCCCTCGGCAAGGTCTGCATCGAGCTGGGCCTGCTCGACGACGACGCCGTCGAGCGGATCCTCCGAGACATGCGCGAGCACGGGCAGGGCCGGTTCGGCGAGCTGGCGGTGGGGCTGAACCTGTTGTCGGAACAGGACCTGGCCCGCGCCCTGGCGCACCAGTTCGACGTGACGCTGCTGTCGCCCGAGCGGGTCGCCGAGTTGGAGGTCCCACCCGACCTCGTCGCGATGATCCCGGCGCGCCTGATGCGCAACCGGGTGATCCTCCCCACCTTCTTCGATCCCGACCGCCGCCTGCTCACCCTGGTGACATCGGACCCGACCGACCTGCCGGCGCTCCAGGCCGTCCAGCGCCACGCCCGGGCCGATCACCTGCGGATCTTCGTGGCCGCCCGATCCGCGCTGGCGGCGCGCCTGGACCAGGTGCTGCCGGTCGACAACGACGACGACCCCAGTACCAGCGGCGCCGAGGTGGAGGTGTCCCCCGGCGGCACCGTGGTGCTCGAACCCGACGTGGAGCTGGCCGCCGCGCTCCGCCGCCTGGAGAGGGTCGAGGGAGGCCGGACCCAGATCGTGTCCGACCCCGAGCAGGTGACCTCCCTGCTGCTGGCCCGGCTTGCCGATCGCGTGCTGTACCGCGAGCAACACGCCGGAAGCGCCGCCCCCTACCTCCCGATGTGGCGCAAGGCCCGACCCGACGCCAGCATCGCGGCCGTGCGGGGGTTCAGCCCCGGTCGACGGGAAGCCGTCGCCTGGCCCGACGCCCGGGACTTCTACCACCAGCTCCTGCTGTGGGTGCTCAGCGTGGGGGAGCGGCAGCACCCCGGCCTGCGCCACCGGCTCCGGACCGGATGGACCCTGGCCCGCGAGCTGGGGGCTGAACTGGACCTGGCGCCCGAGCGGCTGGAGGCCGTCAGCCTCGCCGCCATGCTCCAGCCCGTGGGTGGGCTCACCATCCTGCACCCCGAACCCTCGGGCTCCTCCCCCCTCGACGGTCCGGTCGAGCTGCTCTCCCGGTTCTCCCCCCCCTTCGACCTCGCCGGTCTCTACGCGGCCGCCCAGCGGCGATTGCGCGGATCGTCCCGCCCGGGTGACGACCTCGGCCTGGACATCCTCGTCCTGCTGCCGGCCGTCCTCGACCGCGACCTGTCGACCCTCGTCGACGCCGCGGACCTCCTTCCCTCCGACCTCCACGTCCACCCCCGGGTGTTGGCTGCCCTGTCCCGGGTGCTCCAGCGCCGCGCGCTGCGCGCCCAGCTCCTCACCGGAGGGCGCCGGCACGCCCGGGTCGTGGTCGCCACCAGCGACGCCATCGTCGCCACCGACCTGGACCAGGAGCTGACCGGAGCCGGCTTCACCGTGGTGGTCCACGACGACCCGGGCGGCGCCCTGGCCGCCGTGCGAGCGCTGACCCCGGCGGCCGTGGTGCTCGCCGAAGACCTCGGCACCGACGAGAACCTGCGGATCCTCGCCGAGATCCGGCGCGACGCGCAACTGGCCGAGACACCGACGGCGTGGTTGGCCACGTCCTCCGATGGCCTGCCCCCCGAGGCGCTGTCGCTGAAGCCCGATCACGTCAGCCACCCGCCCCACGATCTCGGTGCCCTCATCGCCCGGTTGCGGATCGCCACGGCCCACGCCGGCGTCGCGGGGCCGCGATCGACGAGCATCACCGGGGACTCCCAGCTCCTTCCCCTCCAGGAGGTGGTCGACCTGCTGCGCGCCGGCCGCCAGACCGCCACCGTCCGGCTGGTCGCCGGGGAGGACGACGGCCGGCTCCAGGTCATCGACGGCCACCTGAGCACGGCCCGCCTGGGGCGCCGAGCCGGCCGCTCCGCCTGGCGGCTGGCCCGTGAGCTGCCCGAGCTTCGCTACGCGGTCACCTTCGGGCCGGACGAGGCCGCCCTCGACGACGACACCATCAGCGTGGGACCCGGCTGAGGCGATCGGCGGGTCGGCGGCGGGCCGGCGCCATCGCTTCGACCCTCACCGTCGGCGGAACACCACGAGGTCCATGTCCCCGGCCCCGCCCTCCATCGGCCAGCGCCCGACCTCGACGAACCGGGGCGCCGCCTCCACCAGGACGTCGCCGACGGGCGGGTAGTCGGCCGGGTCGAGGTTGTCCTCGACGAGTTGGGCGCGGATGCCTTCCGTCGTCGGGAAGGCCCCCCCGCGGGGTCCCACCCAGACGAGCGCATCGATGGCATCGATGTGCTCGTAGGTCCCGGCCGGATCGAGGACGACGCCGCGGACGGGGATCTCCGGCAGGGCCTCGCGAACCGCGAGGATGACGAACCCCTCGAACAGGGTCGGATCCTCGGAGAGGACGGCGACGTGAGTGGCGCCGTCCAACGCCTCGATGGCCGGACGCAGCGGCCAGTGCTGGTGGGTCGGCGGACGCGCCAGGACGTGCCGCGGGGCGACCCAGGCTTCCGGCAACCAGGGGCCGCCCGGCACCGCGCCGATCCCCACCGCCAGCAGGTTCCACACCCCGCCAGCCAGCCCGACGAGCGCCCCCCACCGCCACCGGGCTGCCAGCACGGCGAGGGCCGGAACCATCGGCAGGGTGTAGAAGACCTGCTTCTTGGCGACGAGCGTGAAGAACACCAGGCTGCCGATGATGCTGGCCAGCAGGATGCGCTCGGTGATGTCGCGGCGATGGCGCTGCCGGAGGATGGCCGCCACCAGCCCGCCGAGCATCAACACCCCGACGATCGGGCCCGCCTGGGAGTCCACGAGGGCCAGGGGGTAGTAGAGCAGGGCCAGCGGCCCCTCGGTGGCGGTGACGTGACCGGCGCTGTCGATCTCGCCGACGGGGGCCTGGGACAGCAGTTCGTCGGCGTGTCGCAGGAAGAACTCGCGGTAGTAGGCACCGCACCACAGCAGGGCGGTGAACAGCGCCAGCCCCAGGCGGCCGAGGGCCTGGCGGGGGGCGCGCCGCCAGGCCACCCACAGCGGCGGCAGCAGCGCCGGGAGCAGGAAGAAGGCCACCGTCAGGCGATCCATCATCAGCCCGATGCCCAGCGCGCACCCGTAGCCGATGACCGGCCACCGACGGCGCAGCCCCTCCGATCGCGCCAACATGGACAGGCCCAGGGTCGTCCAGGCCATGGCCGCGAGGTTGGGTTCGAAGCGGACCAGCGTCCCGAAGACGGCCGGCGTCAGGAGCAGCAGCGGGGCGGCCAGGAGCGCCGCCAGTCTCCGGCCGAGGTCGTTGGTGGCCCACAACAGCACCGCGAGGTGCACGAGGTTGCCGAGGAGCAGCGCCAACCGGGTCGGGCCGAGCAGCGCCATGAAGGGCCAGGGCACGACGTAGAGCCCGAAGGGCCAGTAGCCGGTGTAGGCGTACCACCGCAGGTGCCAGGTGTCGCCCTGCACCAGGGCCTGCCAGAGATCCCAGGCGTTGCCGATGAGCAGGTACTCGTTCTGGTAGCCGTCGGGCAGCGGATCGTGGCCCACCCACCACAGCAGGTAGGCGGTGGCCGGGGCGAGCAGCAGCAGCAGCCAGCGGGTGCGCACGGCCCTGCCGTTAGCCCGCCCGGCGCCCCGCCGTGACGGTTCGGTGCTTTGCCCTCCCGCTGACCGGGGTACAGGAACGGTTCGGAGGTGCGGCGTGCCCGGACTCGATGGACTGCGGATCGCCCTGGTCTACCCCCCCTATGGACCGGTGCGGAACGAACCGGGCATCAAGACGGTGAAGGAGAACTACGGGATCTTCCCGTCGCTGTCGCTGCTCTACGTCGCCGGCATCCTGGAAGCCGCCGGCTGCGACGTGCTGTTCATCGACGCCCACGCCGAGGGGCTGTCGCTGGAGCAGTGCCTGGACCGCCTGCGCCGCTTCGGCCCCGACTACGTCGGCTACACGCTGACCACCTACCTGTTCTTCCAGTCGATGGACTGGATCCGGGCCATCAAGGCGCAGCTCCCGGTGCCGGTCATCGTCGGCGGGGTCCACCTCTCCATCTACCCGCGCGAGACCCTGGCCTACCCGGAACTGGACTACGCCGTCACCGGCGAAGCCGAACGGGCCCTGCCCGACCTGCTGACCGCCCTGACCCGGAAGGGCGACCTGTCGGCGGTGCGCGGCATCGCCTACCGCCGCGCCGACGGCGAGGTCGTCGTCACCCCCCACGCCGCCGACGCCGACATCGACGCGGCGCCCTTCCCGGCGCGCAACCTCATCGACAACAGCATCTACTACAGTTTCATCAGCCAGTACCGCAACTTCACCTGCTTCATCACCAGCCGCGGCTGTCCCTACAAGTGCATCTTCTGCGAGCAGGGCAGCAAGCCCTTCCGGGCGCGCTCGCCGGGCAACGTCGTCGACGAGCTGGAGATCTGCCACCACGAGTACGGCATCCGCGAGCTGGACTTCTTCGACAGCAGCTTCACCATCCGCAAGCAGCGGGTGATCGACATCTGCGAGGAGATCCAGCGACGCAGGCTGGACATCGTGTGGGCCGCGCGCACCCGGGTGGACTGCATCAACGACGACGTGCTGCGGGCCATGCGCCGGGCGGGGTGCAACCGGATCTACTACGGCATCGAGTCGGGCAACCGGGAGATCCTGCAGACGCTGAAGAAGTCGACCAGCCTGGAGATGTACCGCGAGGTCATCGCCGCCACCCGCAAGCACGGCATCCACACCTTCGGCTACTTCATGGTCGGCAACCCCTACGAGACGGAAGCCACCATCCGGCAGACCATCCGCCTCGCCCTGGAGCTGGACCTGGACTACGCGCAGTTCAGCAAGGTCACGCCCATGCCGGCGACCGAGCTGTACACCCTGCTGCTGCAGGAGACCGGCCGCGACTACTGGCGGGAGCACATCGAGGCCGGCGTCGACGAGGACATCCCCCGGCCGCTCTGCGACATGACCGACGCCGAGATCCAGCGGTGGACGAGGCTGGCCTACCTGCGCTTCTACTACCGGCCCCGGTACATCGCCCGGGCGATGGCCCGGATCAAGAGCAAGGATGAGTTGAAGCGTTCGCTGGCGACCGCCTGGCAGATGCTGGTCCACGACCCGGCTGCCGGGGACGACGCCGGCATGGAGGTCCTGGCCTGATCCGGACCGGGGGGAGACCAGCGGGGGGCGCTGGCACGATTCTTGAGGGTGTCGAATTTCGGACACCCCCCCTGTCGAACTGTCGACGGGCCGGGCCCCATCGGCGTGGCAAGTCCCCCGGATCACGTGGGCCGGCGCCGGCACCGGTCCTGCTCTCCAAGCGGGCAACCCTCGGAGGTCGCCCGCATGTACGCCCAGCAGTCCACCCACTCGCAGTCCACCACCCAGCCCACCACCCAGCAGTCCACCACCCAGCAGTCCAGTGGCTTGCAGACCATGGCCGCCGGCGCCGACAGCCAGCAGGCGACCAGCAACCAGGCACTGCTGGAGGATGCGGGCCTCACCTCGCAGGAGGGCGAAGGCGACAGCATGCTCGGCATGGTGCTCGAGTGCCTGCCGCTGGAAGCCGCGGTCCCCATGGCCGCCTCCCACATCGAAGACCCGGGCGTGATGGCCTGGGCCCGCCGCCAGGACCTCGTCTCCGTGGCGAAGGTCGCGGCCCGCTGGCGCCCCGACCTGCTGGAGGCCCAGTGGCCGGCCGGCATCGGGATCTGCACGCACGGGACGCTGGGGGGATCGCTGGGCCTGGGTGGTGACATCGAAGCGAGCACCCGGGTGCTCCGGCAGGAGGACGGCAGCTTCGCCGTCACGACCAGCTCCGAGTTCAAGGTGGACGTCGGCGACGACACGGGCGTCTCGCTGATGGTGAGCGGCGTCGATCCCGAGCTGTTCTCCGGCTTTGCCGCGACCGCGGGCGTGGGGGTCGGCGTGGACTTCGAGGGCAACGCCGTGCTCAGCGGCACGGAACTGCTCCTGGCCGGGCTGGCCAACTTCGCCATGCCGGGCGTCGCGGCGATGTTCCTGGCGGGCGCCCGGATCCTCCACCTCGCCGACGATGCCGGCTGGTTGCACCTCGGCGAAGCGATCGACCTTCCCGACATGCAGACCGAGGTCCGGGCCTTCGCCGAAGCCGAGGCCCGGGAGGCCGCCGGGCTCCAGCCCGCCGCGACGATCCCCGGCGTCCTGGCCGCCGTGTCCGACACCCTGCGGGTCCTCGCCCGGACGTGGGAAGGCCTGGCCGACCTGAAGCAGAACGCGCGCGTCGAGGTGATCGCCGGGTCCGGACCGGTCGCCCTCCAGGTCGAGGGCACCGCCAACGGCCTGCTCGAACTGGCCACCTGCGAGCTGCTGGCCCATGTCCTCGACTCCTCGCTGATGGCGGCTGCCGCCGAACGGTTCGGTGCCGACGCCCATGCCTCCCTGTACCTGCCGATTGTCCAGGGCTCCGACACGGCCGACCTGCAGCCCGATCCGGACGGCGCATCGATCACCTTCGAAATCGGCGCGTCCCACGGCGAGACGGCCGTGTCGGACAGTCTCTGCGTGCCGCTCCACGAGCTGGTCGGGATCCTTCGGGGAGACACCGGTGTCGGCGAGGGCCTGGCGGCGATGCTGAACGGCGTGGAGCTGTCGCGGGCCGTGGAGCTTCCCGCCGACCCGTCGCTGGTCGACAACGTCGTGGCCGACGAGCTGGGGAAGGCCATCGAAGCCATGGGGGGAGCCGGTGTCATCGGTGGCATCGACACCCTGCGCCTGGTCGGCCGGCTGACCGCCCGGGGCGACACCATGCGCGACCTCGCCCAGGCCGGCATCCAGGCGCCGCCGGAGCTCGGCCCGGTCCAGGCCCTCCGCGACATCCACGACGCGCTGTGTGCGGCGGCGACTGGCACGGACGGCGTGGCCGACTGGCTGCAGCCGTGGGGCGGTGCCATCGCCGCGGCAGCCCGGTCGATGACCCTCGAGGCGCCGCGCATCCAGGGCGAGCTGCGGGTGGGGGTCGGGGGCTCGCTGTCCGCGTCGATGGTGAAGGGCGCAAGCGGGAAGGCCCGCGGCACCGTCGGCCTCGTCGTCGACCAGCCGGCTGACGAATTCAGTGATGCCCGGGTGCGCGAAGCGCTGGCCCGTGGCGTGTTCCGCTCCCCGGAAGCCCCGTCCACCGAACAGTCCCTGGACGAGGGCGAGTGCGAACAGCCGGTCGAGGAACCGGTGTGCGAGCAGGACACGACCGTTTCCGAACAGACTCCTGCCGAACCGGGCACCCACGCACAGACATCGACCACCACGATCGAGCAGCCCCCGGCACCCGAGACCGCGGGACCGTCCGCAACGGTGCAGCAGCCCACCGAACACGCCGACACCGGCACCGAGACCACGGACAGCGCCGACAAGAACGGCAAGGACGGCAAGGGCGGCACCTCCACCACCGTCGATCCGGCCGACACGTCCGACTCGAAGGACAGCACCGACAAGAACGGCAAGGACGACGCCGACCAGCCCTTCCAGCTCCCGCGGGCGCTGCGTCGCTTCCAGCGGCGGACGGACATCGGTGCGCCGAAGGGGCCGACGAGGCAGCAGTAGGGGGTGGGGGGCGTGGTCGCCATGTTCACGGCGGCGCTGGCGGTTGCTCGCTTGCGCACCGCAAGCCACGCTGGCAGCCTGATTCCACCTGTTCCGGTTCGGCGTGCGACGTGCCGTCCGGGCCCGAGCGGGCGAACCACGTTGGAGACACCATGCACCGCCCGCCCCCCCCGAAGGTCAGCCTGCTGGCGCACCTGACGGTCGCCCTGCTGCTCACCACCTCCGCCGTCGCTGACGCCAGCGCCAGCACCACGACGAACGACGACTCGTGTGGCACACTGCCAGAACCGGGCGCACGCGGCGCGATGGAGCTGTCATGGACGCGCGGAGTCGACGGCTGGACCCAGCCGGTGCTGCAGGTCCGCACTCCGGACGTCGACGGCCTGTCGGCGCGTCTGGACGCGCGGCTCGTGTTCGCTGGACAAACGGCAACGTGGTCGACCGAAGCCGAAGAAGTCCCCGCCTACACGACGGTGGAACTGTCGCTGGAGGGCCTGGACGACAAATTCTTCGACGACGAACAGGTGCACTGGCTCAGCGACCTGTCGGTCCAGGTGGTCCTGCTCGACGGGGAGGGCACCGAACGGATGCGCCAGGGCGCGCCGCTGCTGCACGTGGCCTGGGACGAACACGGTGCGCTGATCCTCGACGACGACGAAACAGCGACGCTGTCCACGGGCGGAGCCTGGTCGGCCGCGGCCGAAGAAGAAGTCGCCGCATCCAACGCGGCGGCCGGCGACGACGGCCTGATCACCTGGTACGGGGAGGTGACGCCATGATCCGCCACGTCCTCCCGTTCCTGCTGTCCACCATCCTCCTGGCACTGTCCCCCGTCGCACGCGCCCTGGACGTGCCCATCTGGTTCCAGTACGCCGTCGACTTCACCGACGCCAGCACGTCCAGCGGCGACGACTACCTCACGGACCTGAGCCCCGTCGCCGCGGCCGGCGTGCTGTTGCGCGTGACCCGCTTGTCCGATGGCGTTCTGCTGTACGACGACTTCGTGGCCGACAGCGGGACGGACGTCGGCTGCGCGACCGTCACCGGCATGAGCGCCTTCGAAGACTACCGCCTCGCCGTCGTGTCCAAGGCCAGCGTCAACGGCAACATCGTCTCGGTGCTCAACAACGACACCGATAACGCCAAGTACGCCTGTGTCGTGCCCTCCTTCCGTCCGTCGTCGGTCCCCGGCCTGACCGTCACCCTCACCACCAACATCGCCGACCAGTGGCGCACCATGGCCGCCGCCACCTGGGCGATGCGCCGCAGCAATGCGGGACTGAGTGGGGAAAACCTGCGCTTCTACACGCAGCGGTACGTCAACCCCGACGGCAGCATGTGCGGAAGCTGCGTCCGCCTCGTCGACTCCGGACCACCGCTCATCCTGGCGGCGTACATGTGCCCGTCGGCGGAGTGTCTCAACACATTCACCAAGACCCTGATCGTCCACGAGATGGGGCACATGGTGGCACGCTATGCCAACGCCGGGCAGAAGGCCCATGCCAACTACGGCTACGTTCCCCCGCCGGGCGGCTGCATCGGCGAAGCCGGTGACAGCCACGCGCTCAACTCCGAAGAGTACCAGGGCGCTGCCGCAGCAGAGGGCATCGCCCACTTCTGGGCGGCCTATGCCTTCAACGACGAGTCCGAACTGGACTGCGCCTTCGACTGGTATGGCGACTGGATCGACTGGGAAAACAACGGCCATACCACTGGTAGCGTGTGGGACGCCGA
The DNA here is from genome assembly GCA_003694325.1 of Deltaproteobacteria bacterium. Taxonomy (GTDB): domain Bacteria; phylum Myxococcota_A; class UBA796; order UBA796; family UBA2385; genus J125. The sequence goes on along the minus strand of RFKJ01000493.1, from coordinate 8,754 downwards.
CCTGGTCTCCTGCGCCATCTACCCCAACCTCGCCCTGCTCACCCACGGCATCGGGTCCGGCGACTACGCCGCCGACATGTGTACCGCGGGTGCTGGACGGGCGGTGGAGTACGACTGGCTGCGAATGCTGTGGGACCTGGTCTCGGCCGAGGGAATCCCGGTGGAAGACGTCTACGACATCTGGGACGCCGCCGATCCCCAGGGCTGGGCGTCCGACGGAACCGACGCCGCCGCGGCGATGTCGGCCGGCGCCGCCACCGTGGGCTGGCAGCCGGAAACCGATACCGAAGCCGCCTTCAACGGGACCGACCGATGATGCCCGCCCTCGCCCTGCTGTTCCTGGCCGTGTCCACCATGGCCTGCCGCTCGGTGGACAACAGCCGCACTCCTCCCGGCCCCCAGGGCTCGGATGACACCGGCTCCGCGCAGGCGGACGGCGGGACGACGACCGACGGCGGCGCTCCTGGGGATACCGGCGACACCGGCGGCCGACGCCACCCCCCGGACGACGACGGCGACGGCTTCTTCGCCGGCACCCAGGACTGCGACGACCAGGACCCGGACATCAACCCTGCCCAGGATGAGGTCCCAGGCAACGGCGTCGACGAAGACTGTGACGGGTCTGACGCCGGTCCCACCCGGGAGCTGGCCGACGCCGCCGCGGTGTGGCAGGGCGAACAGTACTCGATGCTGGGCGCACGGATCGTGCCCGGTGGCGACGTGGACGGTGACGGTATCGACGACCTGCTGATCGGCGCCCCCTGGGAGCTGACGCCCGGAGAGGGGGCCGACTGGCCGGGCACCGTCTATGTCGTGCCGGCCACCATGCCGTCGGGCCCCATCGCAGGGGCCACTGCGACGGTCGAGCCCGAGGAGTCGAACTCCGGCGTGGGCTGGGCCATCGGCGGCGGGCAGGACTGGAACGGTGACGGCTACGACGACCTCGTCATCGGCATGCCGTACAGCGTGCTCCCCATCGAGGTGCAGGGAGGCCACGCCCTGGTCTACTACGGGCCAGTCGCGGGGATGCTGTCGGATGCAGATGCCGACATCATCATCGACGGGTCGACCTATGATCAGCATCTAGGATTCTCTGTCGGACTCCTTCCCGAAAGCGGCACCGCGCAACCACTTCTGGCAATCGGATCGTCGCAACCCGTCGGAGGGGTGAGCGTCGTCGATCTATGGGCCACTCCGCCCACCAGTGGTGCAACAGAACAATCCGCCACATGGCGGATCTCTGGAACCGATATGGCGGGTGGGTTCGGAGTCGAGTTCTCCGCCAGCGAAGATCTATCCGGAGACGGAATCCCAGACCTGATTGTCACAGAACCACAAACGAGCGTCCACGCTCGCTCCGCCGGCACCGTCTACGTCATCCCGGGCCCCATCGACCACGACGTCAACGTGGCCGACGGCGCGACGGCGCTGTACGGCAACCGGGAGCAGGCCGACGTGGGCATGACCGCCCCGCTCGTGCACCCGGACACCAACGGCGACGGCTACGCCGACCTTGTCGTCAGCGGCAGCCTGGACCCCGATGCCTACACCCGTGGCGGCAAGACCTGGCTGGTGCGCGGGCCGATCACGGACAGCGGCGTCCTCGACGACGTCGCAACCGCCGCCGTGCTGCCCGAACGCGGCTACGAGTGGCTGGGCCGCGGGTTGGCGTCGCCTGGCGACCTGGACGGCGACGGGTTGGAAGACCTCGCCATCAGCGCCCCGCGGGACTGGTACTACGGCGCGGATCTCCCGGGCAAGGTCTACCTCTTCCCCAGCACCATCACGGGCACCGTGTCGGGAGCAGACGCCTCCCTGGTGCTCCAGGGCGAACACTTCGGCGACTACGCGGGCGCCTCCCTCGCCGGCGGCTTCGATGCCAACGGCGACGGACGAACCGACCTCGCCGTGGGGGCGGCCCGCTACGACTACACCGAGACCGACGGCGAGTACGGCGCCGGCCGCGTCTACCTGCTGACCGACCTGGCGTTGTGATGGGGATCCGCGCCTCGTCGAAGCCGACCGAGGCCCGGTGCCGGGTCGGGCAGGGCACGCCTGCAGATGCTGGCGTGCGCCCCGACAGACCACCCCGGTGGGGCACGCGCCGATGCTCGAGTTCGCGTCGTGGGCGGGCATCCGCACGTCGGCCGCGGCGGCCAGGATCCACGGGGTAAGCGATCGCCCCCCGGATCATGGCCGCTTTCCGGTCAGGATCACGGGGGGGACGCCTCTTGCACCCGATCCTGACCGGAATCCGGTCAGGATCGGCGGGGCGAGGGCTCAACCCCCGAATCCTGGCCACCCGCCCCCGCGTTTGCGGGCCCGGGAGCCTGCGGCCCGCCGCCGTTGCGACGGATGCCCGGACTCCCGCAGGCGCGCACCCGCCGCCGACCGCAGGAGCATCCCGCAAGCGCGCACCAGGCGCCGACCGCAGGAGCATCCCGCAGGCGCGCACCCGCCGCCGACCACGCGGGTCGACGTCGGGCCGCAGCCCTGGTGGCCTCGGGCGCCCATGGTCATGGGGCTGCGGTCCGGCGCCGTCGGCGGCCCCGCCGCCGCCGCTCGCGATAGGGTGCGCCCATGATCGTGCTGGGCATCGCAGACAACCACGACAGCGGCGCCGCCGTGGCGGTCCACGGCCGCATCGCCGCCGCCGTGAACCAGGAGCGGGTCGACCGCCAGAAGGCCTCCGGCGCCTTCCCGTGGGGCGCCATCGACGAAGCGCTCGACATCGCCGGGGTCAAGGCCCGCGACGTCGAGCGGATCGTGGTCGGCACGGCGTTCACGCCGTCGGCCCTGCTCCGCGCCTTTCCCGCCGAGCACCACCGCGCCCGCAGCCAGGGGCAGTTCTCGCCGCTGCTGCACGCCTACGTCGTCTACCAGTCGCTGCTGAAGGGGTCCGGCCTGTACACGCTGGAGGTCGACGCCTGCCGCTCGCTGCTGCGGCGGCGCCTGCACGCCCGACCATTTTCGTCCGCCAACCTCGACAACGGCGGATTGATCATGATGGACCACCACCAGGCCCACGCCGAGGGCGCCTACCGCACCCAGCCCCACGAAGACTGCCTGGTCATCACGGTCGACGCCATGGGCGACGGCACGACCGCCACCGTCAGCAGCGGAGCCGGCGGGCGGCTCGCCCGGGTGTGGCGGCAGTCGGGGCTGGCCGCCGTCAACAGCTTCTACAGCCGGATCACCGAGCTCCTCGGCTTCATCCCCAACCGCCACGAGGGCAAGGTCACCGGCCTGGCCGCCTACGCCGAGCCGCCCCCCCCCTTGGTGGCCCACATGCGCCAGCGGCTGCGCTTCGTCGGCCCCGGCTTCTCGACGGTCCCCCTCACCCGGGTGGAGCACCCCGATGACCCGTTCTGGTCCGAGATCCGCCGCTGGTCCCGCGAGGAGATCGCGGCGGCGGCCCAGCGGGTCCTCGAAGACGCCGTAGTCGCCTTCGTCCGCTACTGGATCGAGCGCAGCGGCCAGCGACACCTCGCCGTCGCCGGGGGAGTCTTCGCCAACGTCAAGCTGAACCAGCGCATCGCCGAGCTGGACGAGGTGCAGGACCTGTGGGTCATGCCCCACATGGGCGACGGCGGCCTGGCGGTCGGGGCGGTCCTCGGCAACATCGGCGCCGAGCCCCGGGCCCTGCCGCACGCCTGGCTGGGCACCGATCCCGACGAACGGGAATGCGCCGCCGCCCTGAGCCTGGCCGAGCTGCCCCGCACCCGGCCACCGGACCGGGTGCAGCGGGCCGCGGCCCTCCTGGCCCAGGGCAAGGTGCTGGCTCGCTGCGCCGGCGGCATGGAGTGGGGGCCCCGGGCACTGGGCAACCGCAGCGTGTTCGCCTCGGCGGCCAACCCCTCGATCAACGACACCCTCAACGCCAGGCTCCAGCGCTCGGAGTTCATGCCCTTCGCCCCCATCGTCCGGGCCGAGGACGCCGACCGCTGGTTCGTCGGCCTGGACAAGGCCGCCCGGGCGGCCCACTTCATGACCGTCTGTTTCGACGTCACGCCGGAGTTCGCCCGGCGCTGCCCGGCGGCGGTCCACGTCGACGGCACGGCGCGTCCCCAGCTCGTCTCCGCGGACGAGAACCCCGACGTCCATGCGCTGTTGACGGCATACGGCGAGCGCACCGGCGTCCCCGTGCTCATCAACACGAGCTTCAACATGCACGAGGAGCCCATCGTGCGGACGGCCCAGGACGCCGTGCGCGCCTTCCGCACCGCGGGCCTGGACGCCCTGTGGCTGGGGCCGTACCTGGTGGAGTGCGAATCCGGTCCCCGCTGACCGCGGGCCGGGAGGCCCCCCCGCCCGCGCGGGATCAGCTCTCCGGACCGAGCCTCCACAGGCTGCCGAAAGCCCGGAACAGGGCCCCGGCGGTGCGGTTCTTCCCGCCGCCGCTGCGCAGGTAGCTGTTGCGCAGGATCCCGTCGTCGTCGACGTGGACCTTGGGGTGCCGCAGGTCCATGGTGAACCGGGCCACGCCCCTGCTGCCGTAGTGGATGAGGATGATCGTGCCGTCGTCGGCGATGGCTTCGACGATGGCCACGTGGGACAGCGGATCGTCCCGCCGGCCGTTGCGGTTGCGATCGTAGGTGTTGTCGAAGAAGGCAAGGTCGCCGACGTCGGGGGACCGGCGGGTGTGCAGCAGCCCGGCCTCCTTCGCCCGCGCGTAGAGATCGGCGGTGGAGCCGGAGAGGTGGCGACCGGTCCGGGCATAGACCGCGGCCACGAAGCCCGAACAGTCGGCCCGGTAGCGCTCTCCCTGCACCCGCAGCGACGTCCGACCCAGGAACCGGGCGGCGGCCCGGGCGATGTCGGGGGCGCCCCCCCGCCCGACGGCCGGGCTCCCCTCCCCGGTCGGGGCAGCCCCGGTCGCGGCGTCCCCGGTCGTGGAGGCTCCGGCCGCAGCGTCCCCGGCGGGGGCTGCCGTGCCCGGCGCGATGACCGGGTTGCCCGCCTCCTCGTCTGCCTCGGCCCGATCCACCGGGCGCATCGGCCCGGGGATCCGCACCCGGTGCGAGGCGCAGCCCGCCAGCAGGTACAGCATCAGGGAGAGGGTCGCTCTGGTCACGTCAAGACCGTAGCCGAGCGGAGCCGCCATGCACAACGCCAGGCCGGACCGGACCGCCCCGCGGGGTTAGGTTGCCGGCAGCCACGGAGCGACCATGTCCGCCCTTCCCCAGCCTTCCGGTTCCCACTCCGACATCTTCGACGAGATCGACGAGCTGCGTCGCAAGCGGAACGCGGTCATCCTCGCCCACTACTACCAGGAGCCCGACATCCAGGATCTCGCCGACTTCATCGGCGACTCCCTGCAGCTCGCCAAGGCGGCGCGGGACACCACGGCCGACGTGATCCTGTTCTGCGGCGTGCACTTCATGGCCGAGGGCGCCAAGATCCTCAACCCCGAACGGATCGTGTTGATCCCCGACATGAACGCCGGCTGCTCGCTGGCCGACGCCGCGCCGGCGAAGCGGGTGGCCGCCTGGAAGGCCGAGCATCCGGGCAGCGTGCTGGTCAGCTACATCAACTGCTCCGCCGGGGTGAAGGCCGTCAGCGACATCATCTGCACCAGCAGCAACTCGGAACGGGTGATCGCCAGCATCCCCGAAGACAAGAAGATCCTGTTCTGCCCCGACCGCAACCTCGGGCGGTGGCTGATGCGTCGGACCGGTCGCGACATGGAGCTGTGGCCGGGCACCTGCATCGTCCACGAGACCTTCAGCGAACAGAAGCTGGTCAAGCTCAAGGTCCGCCACCCCGACGCCAAGGTGGTCGCCCACCCCGAGTGCGAGGAGAACCTGCTGCGCTACGCCGACTTCGTCGGCAGCACCAGCCAGATCCTCAAGTACGCCACCACCACCACCGATGCCGACACCTTCATCGTCGGCACCGAGCCGGGCATCCTCCACCAGATGCAGAAGGCGGCGCCGGACCGTACCTTCCTGCCCCTGCCGGGCATGGACGAGACCTGCGCCTGCAACGAGTGTCCGCACATGCGGCTGAACACGCTGGAGAAGATCCGCGACGCCCTCCGCGACCTCCACCCCCGCATCGAGATGCCCGAGGACCTGCGCCTGGCCGCCCTCAAGCCGCTGCAGCGGATGATGGACCTGGGCTGACCCCGCAGCCGGACGCTGCCCCGCGATAGGCTGCGGGTGCGATGCCCGAACCCGTCGTCGACACCCTGGGCCCCTACACCCGCCGGACGCTCCTCGGCCAGGGCCCCCATGCCGAGGTCTGGCTGGCCGATGGCCCGCGCGGTCCGGTCGCGTTGAAGCGGGCGACGACGGACCACGGGGCGCGCATGCTCCGCCACGAGGGGGAGGTGCTGGCCGGGCTGTCGCATCCCTACGTCGCCCACCTGGACGACCGGGACCCCGACGGCCGGTGGCTGGCCACCGACTACGTCGAGGGCGGGCCGGTGGACGCCTGGGCCGAGGGGAAGACCCACCAGCAGCGCGCCGACATGCTCGCCCGGATCGCCGAGGGGTTGGCCCGGCTCCACGCCCGGGGGGTGATCCACGGGGACCTCAAGCCCTCCAACGTGCTGGTCGATCCCGACGACCGTCCGCGGATCATCGACCTGGGTCTCGCCCACGACGGAGGCCCGGGCGAGGAGGGGTTCGCCGGCACGCTGGGCTACGCCGCCCCCGAGCTGCTGCGTGGCGAGGCCCCGACGCCGTCCAGCGACATCTATGCCCTGGGGGCCATTGCCTACCGGATCTGCACCGGCCGCGGCCCCTTCGGAGACGTCGACCCGGCCGCGCTGGCCGTCCTGCCGCTGCAGGACCTGCCCTGCCCGCCCTCGGCCTGGGTCCCCGACCTGCCCCAGCAGCTCGGCGAGCTGATCCTGCGCATGCTGGCCCGATCGGTCGCCACCCGTCCGCGCGATGCCGCCCTCGTGGCCACCGCCCTGCGGGCCTGCGGGCAGGGGATCCCCGGCCCGGTGGTGGTGGGCATGCACCGGGAACGCGCGATCCTGCGGCGGATGGTGGTCCAGGCCAGCAACGGCGTGGGGACCATGGTGGTGGTCCACGGTCCCCCCGGCTCCGGGCGGAGCACGCTGATCCGGGAGACGACCGAGGCAGCCCGGCGCGAGGATCTCCAGCTCGTCCGCCACCAGCCGACGGCCACCGGGCCCCAGGTGGTCGACGCCATCGTCGCCGAGGCCGAGCGTCGCCCCAGCGTCATCGTCCTGGACACCGAGTCCCCGGACGGCACGCGCATCGCGACCCGGCTCATGGCTCGCCGTCCCCCGGGCCTGGTGATGGTCCGCGCCGAGCGACCGGTGCCGGCCCTGCTCACCCTCGGCGCCCGTCACATCACGCCGCCCCCCCTGACGGTCGACGAGGTCGCCCTGATGCTGGGTGGCGACGATATCGACCGGATCCGCGAGATCCACGCCCTCTCCGGCGGACGCCCGGGCGCCATTCGGATCATCGTCGGCCGGACCGACCTGCCCTCGGACCTCAGCCCCCGGGAACGGCGGATCCTCCAGGCCACCAGCCAGGGACCCGTTCCCGTGGCGCAACTGGCGGCCGACCTGGACCTGGGGGAACACGACCTGCTCGACCTGGCCGAGCCGCTGTTCGACCGGGGGCTCCTCGCCGAGAGCGAGGACGGCGTGTTCCTCGAACGGGTCGGCTGACGTGCGGGCCGCCCCCCTGTCGGTGGACCGCACCCGCGAGGTCCGGGACCTGCTGTCCGCCGACCCCGACACCAACCTGTTCCTGCTGTCGGCGCTGCAGTCGTGGGGCCTGGACGGCCAGCAGGGAGCCTGGTGGGTCGGCGCCGACGACGGGCGGGGACGGCTGGTGGCGGTCGCCTGGTCCGGCCGCCCGGTACCCGAGCCGGGTGCCTCGGTCGTCGTCGGGCTGGCGGTGCCGTGGGGAGATCCGGAAGGGTGTCGGGCGATCGGCGCATTCCTGGGACCCCGCCGTCCCCCCCGGATGGTGATCGGCCCCCGCGAGGCGTGCGATGCCCTGTGGCGGGGTCTGGGCGCCCCGGCGCCCCGGCTGTGGTACGACCAGCGCCTCTACGTCTGCACCCGCGTCGCTCCCGGCCCCCGCCTCGCGCTGCGCACGGCGGGCGCATCCGACGTGCCCCTGGTGGTCGAGTGGAGCGCCGCCATGATCGCCGAGGACCTGCAGGCCGATCCCCGCGACGAGGACCCGGAGGGATTCCGCCGGCAGGTGCGCGGCCGGGTCCGCAGCGGTCGGTGCCTGCTCGGGCTCGCCGACGACGGGATCGTGTTCAAGCTCGATGTGGGTCGCCACCACCAGGACGGGGTCCAGGTCGGCGGCACCTACGTGCTGCCCTCCCACCGGGGGCGCGGGTTGGCGACGGCGGGCATGCGCGCCGCCTGCGACAGGCTGTTCCAGCGCTACCGTCGCGTCACCCTGCACGTCAACGAAGCCAACCACCCGGCCGTGGCAGCATACGAGCGGGCGGGCTTTCGCCGCGCCACCGCCTTCCGCCTCGCCGCCCGTTGACCGCCCGCCGTTCGGGCCGGCAATGACGGCCGGCCGCCGACGTATGCTGCTCGACCGGAACGACGACCCATGCTGCACACCAACGCTGCCTTCAGTGAGGCGGTCGAAGCCGCCGTTGCCGAGGTGGAGTCCCGCACCGACGCCGAGCTCATCGTCGTCGCTGCGCCTCGATCGGGCAGCTACCGCGACGTGGCGGTGCTGGTCGGCTGCGTCGTCGCCTGGCTGCTGCTCGTGGGGATGCTGTTCAGCCCGTGGC
>RFKJ01000492.1 GCA_003694325.1 Deltaproteobacteria bacterium | reverse complement strand
GACCCGGCGAACCCGTTCGGCCTGGAGCGCATCCCGCAGGTCTCCCCCGGCCGCGTGGCGGAGGGTCCGGACGATCGCCTGGGTGTCTCGGGGCCGTGGAATGCAGGCGACGACGAAGTGCAGGGTTGCGCCGGCCCGCAACCGGCGCACCACCGGTCGGCATTCGCTGTCGGGCCCGGGGAACCACCGGATCCACGCCGGTCGCGCCAGGGCGCAGGCGAGGGCGTCGAGGCGCCCGCCAGCGGCGCCGAGGCGCCCGTGCTCGACCTCGCAAGCCAGCTCGGCGAGCCGCAGCGGCGACAGGCTGACCCCGGCGTGGCGCGCCAGTCCGTCGAGCACCCCCAGGCAGGTAGCGGTGGACGAGGCGAACCCGCGCCCCGGGGGCAGGTCCCCCTCGATGCGCAGCCGACAGGGGCGCGGGTGGATCCCGTGTTCGGCCAGCACCGACGCGGCGGCGGGCACCAGGCGGAGCGCACCGCTGTCGGGGATGGGGCCGCCATCGACGGGCCATCGACCATGCAGCAGCTCGCCGCCCAGGGCTGCGCTGGCGGACAGCCCCGTGCGGGCCGGCTCGACGTGGACGGCCAGGGACTGCGACAGGGGGATGACGAGGCTGGCGCCTCCGGCCCACTCGCAGTGTTCTCCCAGCAGGCAGAGCCGGCCGGGATACCGGACGACGACGGCCATGGCGACTACTGGAGGCTGAGACTGGTGCCGTCGAACCAGGTCGTCCCCGACAGGGCGGAGACCAGCGCGATGCGGACCCAGGCGGCGTCGGGGGGGGCGACGCCGGTGACCTCGATCGGTTCCCAGCCATGGGTGGCCAGCCGACCCCGACCGATGAGCGGGGGGCCGATGGGCTGCCGATAGAGGTCCTCGAAGGTCATGGACAGGTACAGGTCGCCCTCGTTCTGCTGGAACTCGGCCCGGACGTTGTCCGTCTTGTGATGGGTGGTGGCCTGCAGGCGCATGCCGGGGACGATCTCGACCCGTTGCACCACCGCCTGGAACAGGCGGGTCTCGGCAGTGTTGTACACCCGCAGGCTGGCGTTCCCATCCAGGTGCACGTCGCGGTCGATCCGGACATCGGAGACCGGGCTGCGCACCCCGAGCACCACGGCGTCCTCGAGCTGCCAGTTCGTGGTCAGGGTGTCCGGTTCCTCGAAGCTGCCATCGACCAGGGGCAGCAGCGAGCCGGCACCGGTGTCGACCCGGCTGGGGCGGGCCCCGAAGTACTTCGAGAGGGTGTCCCGGCTCTCCTCGTCGCGGGTCGGCGTGCTCGGCCAGGCCAGCTCGACCGTGGCCTTGTCGATGGTGCCCCCCCGGCCCTTGGCGTTCACCTCGACCCGGATCACTCGGCCTTCCAGCGGGCCGATCCGGATGGCCAGGAGCTTCTTCTCCTTGAACCCGAAGGAGGTGCCGAGGGCGATGGCCCGCGCCTCCTCCTCGCCCCGCCACAGGTCGCGATTCCGGATGATCGTCTCGCCCTGGCGCATCCGGTACAGCTCTGAGGCGGGCAGGGTCTCGATCCAGGCCACGGCTCGCTTGTAGCGGGGGACCACCGCCTGCTCGACGATGTCGGGGCGCATGGTGGCCAGGGCATAGAGGGTGGCGTCGTCGGCCTTGCGGGCCTCGAGGAGCATCAACAGGCGGGAGACCGGGTCGCTGTCGGGCATGGACGCAATCCGGACGGCGTTGAGTCGAGCCCGTTCATCGACCACCGGGGGGGTGCCGTCCTGGGCGTGCACCGAGGGGCTGAAGGCGAGCAGGAGGACGAGGAGGAGCTGGATCATGGCGCGCATCATAGGGGAGGAAGCAGTGAACCCTGGGGTCCGTCGGGTGCATCCCCCGACGCCGCCCGGGCGAACCAGGCCGGTGCCGGGATCGGGGTGGAGAGGGGCCGCCCATCCCCGCTGCGCAGGTCGATGGCTTCGCGGGCGCCGGCGGGGGCGACGGCCGTCCCCCAGTACAGCAGCCAGCCCCGGTCGGTCTGGAGCATGCGGGCGTCTCCGTCGTCGCGGGGCTGGTAGCTGCGCGGGTCGGTCGGGCCGAGGTGGGCCATCATCCGCCGGAAGGTGGTGCCCGCCGGCTTGTCCACGAGGGTGCCGTCGGCACTGGTGCGGCGCAGGGAGTGGCTGGCGAAGGGGCTCCTGCGCGACGCGGGGTTGGGCGGAGGGTCGGCGAGGGTGTGCCAGAACACCCGGTCGGCCCCTCCGGCGAGGAAGGCGCCGACGACGGCCACGGCCATCCGGGCCTGCCACTCCTCGCTGATCCAGGGCTTCCGACCGGCGCTGGGTACCCCGGTCTCGGTGACCCACAGCGGCTTGTCGGGTGCCGTCGCCTTCCAGGTCGCCAGCGTGCGGGCGACCCGGTCGAGGTCATCGCCGTCGAAGTAGCAGTGCAGGCTCAGCACGTCGAAGCTGTCGCGGACACCCGGTTCGGCCAGCCACCGCTCGATCCAGTCGCGGCCGGGGTCGGTGTGGGGCCGGTAGAACCCGGCGCTGAGCACGACGGCGTCGGGGTCGGCGGCCCGGATCGCCGCAGCCGTCACCGCCAGGACCCGGGCGTACTCCGCCGGGGTCTCGAACCGGGCCGGATCCACCCGGCTCCGTCCCCCGCGGGGGGCGACGCTGTTGTGGAGGTCCGGTTCGTTGTCGACCTCCCAGGCCCGCACCGGCGCGCGCAGGCCCGGCATGTCGTCGATGCCGTCGCCGTCGTAGCGTTCGACCACCCGCCCGACCCAGGCGGCGTAGGCGTCGAGGTCGTCGGGCACGTAGCGGTCGGTGTAGTTGGCGGTGCGGTTGCCGGGCCAGGGACCGACCATGACCAGGGGCTCCAGCCCGGCATCGGTGACCGCCCGGATCCAGGCGTCGGCCCTCGACCATCCCCCGCCCTGCCGCCGGCTGTTCCACCAGCTCAGCCACGGGTAGGTGGCGGTGTTCGCCCGGACCGCCCCGGCGCCGAGGTCGACCACGGCCGCGGCGTCGGCAACCAGCATGGCCGGTTCCTGGTCCGGGGTGATCCGCCCGGAGGTGACGAAGGCCTGGGGGATGGACACTCCCTCGTTGATACCCACGGCGGCGGAGCCGGTGGCGGGGCGCCCGGGGCGGTCGGCGCCGGGGGTGGAGACCGGCTCCTCCCGGTCCGATCCGGACGGGTCGGCGGTCGTGGCGGGCGGCCGGGTCGCCGGGCCCGTCGCCGGCGGGGAGCCGGACGGCCCGCAGGCGCCGCAGCCGAGCAGCAGGGTCAGCAGGACCAGCACGTCACTCCACCAGCCGCAGGAAGCCGCCCCGGCGGGGAGGGGCATCTTCGGGTTCCTCCTCCTCGTCGGGTTCGTCGGAGAGGTCGGGCGGCAACGGGAACAGGGTGACCTGCTGGATGGCCTGCCAGGGGAACTCGCAGGTGTACAGCGCGTCGAAGGACAGCGTCATCCGGACGCTGGTCGGGAGGAACCGCAGGTCGTGGTGGCGGTGGTAGGCCGCATCCAGGCGGATCGGCAGCGTCTTGGGGTAGCGCGCCAGCACGTCCCGGGGGACCCCGCTGTCCTGAACCTGGGCGCTGTCGAAGCCCAGGAGGATGTCGCACCCCAGGGCCAGCCCCAGGCGCAGCACCTGGGCGGCGTGGTTGCCGTAGGGATCGGCCGCGGCGCCGATGGGGTCGGCGGCGGCTTCGGACGGACCGCGGTCGGCCAGCATGCTGAGGCGGGCGCGGCCATCTTCTCCGGCACCGGGCGGCGGGGCGGCGTCACCCTCGGCCGGCTCGGCGGCCGGTTCGGGGCGGTGGGCGTCGATGTCCGGACCACCGGCCAGGGGCACCCCGCCGAGATCCTCGGGGCCGAGCTCGAGGGCCGTGGCCAGCCCGATCAGCTCGTCGACCGTCAGGGGCTGTCGCCCGGCGAGCACCCGCTTGAGGTGGGCCCGCTCTACGCCGATGGCCTGGGCCAGGGCGGCGGTGTTCATCCCTCGCTCGGCCGCGACCCGTCTCAGCAGCGCCAGCAGTGGATCGGAAGGACGTCCGGACATGCATCACTCCGTCGTGGGGACTGCGCCCCCGAGCGGGCGTGCCTATCGCGGCGCGGCGGTCCCGGCGTCGGTCTGCACCGCCGATCGACCCTACTTCGTCGGTGGATGCTTGTGGGGCGGCAGGGCCAGGGG
>RFKJ01000491.1 GCA_003694325.1 Deltaproteobacteria bacterium | reverse complement strand
GGAAGGGGGTGCTGCGGTGGGAGGGGCCCTCCCCCTGCGGGATGGGTTCAGGGGGCGACGGGCTGTCGCCCCAACATGTGCACGGGGAGGGGGATGCGCCAGGGGGCCGCGGGTCAGCGGGGCCGACCCGTGGCGAGGATGGCGGCGCAGGCGGCGCGGGCGTGGCGGGCCTGTCGGGCCAGGGAGAGCTGTACCCGGGCCCGGTGCAGGTTGTGGCTTCCCTCGACCGGAAATCGCTTCCGGTCCTCGCGAAACCGGGTCGGGGACTGGAGGCTGTCGGCGCAGAAGCGGGCCGCCAGCTCCAGGCAGATCCGCTCGATGCCCGGGACGAGGCTGTCGGCCTCCGCCGGGGAGATGGCCGGTGCGTGGCGACGCCACGCCGCGGCGCTGGACTCGAACAGCTCCAGGTCGAAGCGGACCGCCTCCAGGTCGTCCTCCCCCGCCGGGTTGCACCAGCTCCGCCAGGCATCGCCCAGCTCGTCGGCGAGCCGCTGCGGACCCACCGTGTCGAGATCGAGCAGGCAGATCCCCTCGTCGCGGTCGGCGGCGAACCGCAGGTTGGAGATCTTCGGGTCGCCGTGGCAGGCCCGCTCCGGGAGGTCCAGGTCGCCGTCCCATCGGCGCCAGGCGTCCAGGATGGCATCACCGACCGGGCGGGCCTCGGCGAGCAGCGGATGGGCCGGTGTGTCCCGCATCGCCCGGTCCAGATCGGCCATGCGAGCCCCGGTGTCGTGGATCCGTCGGGGTGGCCGGGCGAAGGGGCGGTCCCAATCGGCCATCGCGGCGTGGAATCGGCCGAGGAGAGCACCGGCGGCCGCAGCCTGTCCGGCGGTTCGGAGCCGGTGGAGGGTGCGCCCGGGGATGTAGTCCATCAGTCGCCAGTGCCCCGAGTCGTCGGGGAGGGACGGCGATCCCCCCGGCAGCGGCCACAGGCGCGGCGAGACCATCCCCTGGCGGAGCAGGTGGTCGCTGACCGCCTGGATGTCGAGGTCCACCTCCAGGGGAAAGATGGGGTTGACCCACTGCAACACCGCCACCGGTCGGTCGGGCCGCTGCGGATCCGCCACCAGCCAGGTGCGGTTGATCAGCCCGTCTTCGGCCACCCGCAGCTCGCCGTCGATCCCCCAGTGTCGGAGCGCATCGCCGGGTTCCATCACGGGTGTCCTCGGGCCGGAGGCCGGCAGGTGCAGGGCGTGGTGGCCGGTGCCGATCCTCGCCATCGTTCCCGGCCCCTGATAATGCGCGAAGGCACCGGGTGGAGGCTGGCGGAGCCGGTCCCCCACCTGAAGGTCCCTCGGCGACATCCCTCGCCCGTCCTCTCCACCGGCCAGGAGTTCCCCATGAAGCAAACCGTCTCTGTCGCCGCGATGGCGGTCCTGGGCGGCGCGGTCGCCCTGGGCATCGGCTGCAAGAAGAAGCCCGCCGAGACGGCCCCCGCCGCGGTCGCCCCGGTGACGGAGGCGCCGGCACCGGTGGAGGAGGCCCCCGCCGAGGTGCAGGAGATGGCCCTCAACTTCTCGCGGGTCTACTTCGAGTTCGACCAGGCGACGCTGAACGCCGCCAGCAAGGCGGCCCTCGACAGCAACGCTGAGATCATGAAGAAGAAGACCGACATCAAGGTCGAGATCCAGGGGCACGCCGACGAGCGGGGCACCACCGACTACAACCTGGCGCTGGGAACCCGCCGTGCCCAGGCGGTGCGGGACTACCTCGTCGCCCAGGGCATCGCCCCGTCGCGGCTCACCGTGGTCAGCTACGGCGAGGAGCGCCCGCTGGTGCAGGGGCACTCGGAGACGGCCTGGAGCCAGAACCGGCGGGCCGAGTTCCGCATCACCTGGGGGGATGCCGGCAACGTCCAGGGGACTGTCCCGTAGGCCGCCACCCCTTGACCCGCCAGGCAGGGGAGGGCCCCTCCCTCCCCCGCCAGGCCCGGCGGCGGTCGGCGTGGCGTTCCCCGGAACGAGGGGAGACCGCTGACCGCCACCCGACCGCCGGGCGGACCGGGGTGGCGGGTCAGTTCTGGAACAGCATCTCCCGGTAGCGGGGCAGCGTCCAGCGGGCGTCGGCGATGCGGGCCTCGAGGGCGTCCGCCGCGGCCCGCAGGGCCTCGATCGCCGGCTGGACCCGGGCGCCGGCCACCTCGGCCCGGGCCTGCCCCCGCTCGCCGTTCATGCCGACCAGGACCTCGTCGAGGTGGGCCCGCGCCCGGCGCAGGTCGGTCAGGAGCTGGCTGAACTCGTGGAGGGCGGCCCGGTCCTCGTCCCGGGCTTCGCCCACCGCCTGCAGTGCAGCGAGGTCCCCGGCGATGGCGGTCCGCTCGGCGATGGCTGCCGGCAGGACGAACTGGTCCACCATGTCCCGAATGATGTCGGCCTCGATCTCCACCTGGGTGATGTACTGGTCGAGCTTGACCTGGTAGCGCGCCTCCAGCTCGGATTCGCTGAGCACCCGGTGGCGCTGGAACAGCGCTCGGACCGGCTCGGTCCGAAGCTGGGCCAGGGCCTCCGGTGTCCGGCGAAGGTGGGGCAGACCCCGCGCCCGGGCCTCCTCGACCCAGTCTTCGCTGTAGTTGTTGCCCTCGAAGCAGACCGGCAGCGCCTCGGCCAGGGACTCGCGGATGGCGGCCAGCACCGCCTCGTCGCGGCCGTCCCCGGACTCGATGCGGTCGCAGAGCGATGCGATCCCGTCGGCGACGGCGGTGTTGAGGGAGGTCAACGGGAAGGCGATGGAGCTGCGGGAGCCGACGGCTCGGAACTCGAACTTGTTCCCGGTGAAGGCGAAGGGGCTGGTGCGGTTGCGGTCGGTGTTGTCCCGCATGACGGAGGGCAGACGGCTCACGCCCAGCTCCCGCATCACGTCGTCGGCCCGGGGGGCGACCGCCCGGCCCTCGGCGAGGCTGCGAACGATGGCGCCGAGCTGATCACCGAGGAAGACGCTGATGATGGCCGGCGGTGCTTCGTTGGCGCCCAGGCGGAAGTCGTTGCCGTGGCTGGCGATGGAAGCGCGGAGCAGCCCGGCGTGCCGGTGGACGCCGGTGATGATCCCGGCGAGGAAGGCCAGGAAGCGCGTGTTGGCGTGGGGCGTGTCTCCCGGTTCGAGCACGTTGCCGATGCCGTCGATGGCGATGGACCAGTTCAGGTGCTTGCCCGACCCGTTCACCCCGGCAAACGGCTTTTCGTGGAGCAGGGCCATCAGGTCGTGCTTCTCGGCCGTCTTCTTGAGCAGCTCCATCACGAGCTGGTTGTGGTCGGTGGCGATGTGGCCCTCGCTGTAGAGCACTGCCAGCTCGAACTGGCTGGGTGCGACCTCGTTGTGGCGGGTCTTGGCCGGCACTCCGAGGCGATACAGCTCGATCTCCAGGTCGTTCATGAACGCCTGGACGCGGGCCGGGATGCTGCCGAAGTAGTGGTCGTCGAGCGACTGGCCCTTGGGTGCCCGCTGGCCGAGGAGCGTTCGGCCCGCGGCGATCAGGTCGGGGCGCAGCGCGGCCCAGGCCCGGTCCACCAGGAAGTACTCCTGCTCGGGGCCCGCGGTGATCCGCGCCCGGGTCGCCCGGTCACCGAGCAGGCGACACAGCCGCAGCGCCTGCGCTTCGAGAGCCTCCATCGAGCGGAGCAGGGGGATCTTCTTGTCGAGCGCCTCGCCGGTGTAGCTGAAGAAGCAGGAGGGGATGCACAGGGTGGCGCCGTTGACCCGCTCGGCGATGTACATGGGGGACGAGGGGTCCCAGACGGTGTAGCCCCGCGCCTCGAAGGTCGACCGGATCCCGCCCGACGGAAAGGAGGACGCGTCGGGCTCGGACTGGATGAGCTGGGCCCCGGTGAACTCGGCGAGCGCCTGGCCCTGGCTCAGGACCAGGAACCCGTCGTGCTTCTCGGCGGTCAGCCCGGTCATCGGCTGGAACCAGTGGCAGAAGTGGGTGGCGCCGTGCTCGATGACCCACTGCAGGGCTGCGCTGGCGATGGCGTCGGCAAGCCTGTGGTCGAGCTTCTCGTGGTGCTCCACGCAGGCGACGAACCGGTCGACGATGGCCCCGGGGAGCCGTTCGCGCATCTCCTTGAGACCGAAGGTGTGGCTGCCGAAGAAGTCCCGGACCTGCAAGGGGCGGCCGGTCGGATCGCGGGGGCGCTGGCGACGCAGGGTGT
>RFKJ01000490.1 GCA_003694325.1 Deltaproteobacteria bacterium | reverse complement strand
CGTCAGCCAGTCCCCCTCCACGATCCGGTCCCGCATCGGCACCAGGTCCAACTCGTGTTCGGGCGACACGCCGACGAGCTGGGCCCCGACCGTCTCGTCGTCGGCCCCCAGCAAGGCGAAGCCCCGCAACCTCGCCGTTGCCCCCCGCACCCCCGGAGTCTGGCGGACCGCCTCGACCCGCGCGGCGGCCTCGGGGACGGTGTCGTACATGGTCCGCCGGGTGGCGTACTCGGGGTGGGCGACCTGCACCTGCCCGATGGTCTGGTCGATCATGACCTCGGACATCTTTCGGTACATGCCGTCGACGTAGGCCAGCATGGCCATGACGAAGGCCACCGAGACGCCCATGGCGGCCGCGGTGATCAGCGTGCGACGCCCGTGCCTCCACAGGTTTCGCCAGGCCATGGACAGCAGCATCGAGCCTCCAGCGGCAGGTCGACGGATTGCAGGGCGGGACGCGCGGGGAGGAGGAGCGGGGAGGAGGTATGGGGGTGCATCGCCGGCAGGGTTCGGCGCCGCCGCGCCTCCCGGGGGAGGCTCAGCGCCGCAACGCCTGCAAGGAGAAGGTGTTGGGGGGGATCTCGACGTCGAAGTCGAGGGTCTCGTACTGAATCTCGGTGACGTCGTCCGGCTTGTCCGCGGGCTGCAGGCGCATCCGCATCGGGACCCGGCGGCCCTCCACCTCCTGCACGTCGTCGAAGATCAGGGTGCGCACCAGGGCGCCCTTCTCGTCGAAGTACTCGATGGTGGTGGGGATCCGGTCCGGCGTCATCGTCACCACGACCTTGCCCCACACCACCGGCGCATCGGGCTTGGGGGTCAGCTCGATCACCCATCGCCCCCCGTCCTCGGGTCGGCCGACGATGACCCCGTCGTAGTCCTCCGACATGCGGGATTCCTTGACCAGGTCGTCGTTGGTGAAGTGGCTGCCCATCCAGCTTTCGCCCATCATCCCGGCCGGTACCTTCATGGTGCGGTCGACCTTGGGCAGGTAGTTCCAGATGTTGTCGTCCACCTTCAGCGTGGCCACCCCGGCGTCCTTGGGGGGCTCCAGGATCCGGATCAGGGTCTTGTCGGTCCCCTCGGCCCACGACTCCATCTTCATGGTGCGCTCGTAGTTGGCCGTCTTGACGTGCATCCGGACGACCGCGTGGCTGCGCTGACCCCGCTGGATGTCGTCGGCGGCGTCCAGCAGCTCGTCGATGGTCGGGTCGGCGGTGGCCGAGGCCTCGGCGGCACCCGCCGGCCGGCTCCCCGCGATGCCGAGGAGGGGGAGGCCGATGGGGGAGGCGCCGAGGACACCGACGCCGAGGACACCGACGCCGAGGACACCGACGCCGAGGACACCGACGCCGAGGACACCGAGAAGGGAGGCGCCGAGGCGGGGGACACGGACAACCCGCGCGCGGACAGGACGATTCATGGGTGCTCCCGTTGCTTGCGCCACCGGTCCACGATGCCCGGCAGCTCGCGCTCGAACAAGGCGAACAGGTCCCGCAGCTCCTGGACGCGACGGCGCTGGTTCGCCGGCCGATGGGCCAGGGTCCGCAACCCACGCTCCATCAGCTCCCGGGCGATGCGGGTCCGCTCCATCTCGGCTTCGAGCAGCCGGCCGAAGGACTCCGGTCGCACGGCGAAGTAGCTGGCCCGCGATCCGGGGACCGGCACCTTCTCGGCCATGCCGAGCTGCAGGAGCAGGCGGGTCGAGGTGCTGATCGACGCCCTGCTCGCGCCGAGGTACTCGGCGAGCTGGGCGCTCGATTGTTCCGGGGGATCGCAGATGAGCAGGCGCCCATAGACCCGGCCGGCCATGCGGGGCAGCCCCACCGATTCGGTCCACAAGCCGACCTCCTCGATGAACTGGCGCTCGCGTAGCTCTTCGGCGGTCCTGCCCATGGGGGCCTCCGTCAGCATTCAGCTATGACTGAATATTCCGAACGTCAATGAAGTTCTTGCCGGGCGGATGGCGATTAGGAAGGATCGGGACCGGGAGAGGCCATGCAATCGAGCGTCTGCGCCGTGTGCGGTCAGCGGCTCCAGGGCGCCGTGGACTGCCCCCGGGGCTACCCGCCCGGTTGCGCGCTGCGGGCAGCCGCCCTCCTGGGACCGGTGGACGCCCGGGCCCGGCGCGCCCCCCCCGGCCCGCGTGCCGGCCGCTTCGCCATCGAGGCCGCGGCCTTCGCCGTGCTGGAGTTGCTGGGCACCGCCCTGTCGCCGCTGACCATCGGCAGCTCCGGCATGGTCACCAGCCTGCTCGGCATGGCCTACGCCGCGCTGCGCGACGTCGAGGGCGGCCGCTACCGGCTGGTGCCCCGTCCCCACGGCACGCGGCTCGTCGACCTCCGCACCGGCGCACCGCCGGACCGGGCCCGGGCCATGACCCGCAACCTGCCCCTCATCCTGGCCTGGTCCCTCGCCGTCCTCCCCGACCCCTTCGGCCTGCTGGGGTGGGCGGCGGTCGGCTTCGTGCTGGCGCTGGACGCCGCCCTGGTCCTGGTCCGCCGAGACGGCCGGCGGCTGGGGGACCTGCTGGCCGGGACGGCGGTGGTGGAGGTGGATGCGGGGTGAGGGTCGCGGGCGCGCGGCCGAGGCGGCGGTGGGGTGCCCGCGGGGCGGTATGCGGAGGGCTCCCTGGAGCCACGGGCGCTCGATTGCTTCAGCGCTCCCTCACCACCCCTCCCAGGAGCGGCAACAACCGCACGAAGCCGTCGCCAGCGAGCCACAGCGCCTCGACGCCATCAATCCCTCCGTGGACCTGGGCTGGTAGCGTGCCGGCCTGGACCATGCATGTACACCCATGAGAATCACCGAGGAAAGAGGCTGAGGATCACGGGACGGAAGGGGCACGCTTCTCGCGGAATTGGCAGGTCAAGACCCCAAGCCGGGACGGCCGCCGCTCATGGACGCAGGCTCCCTCCGTGCCACATTTCTCGACTACCTCCCTCGCGAGCGCATTCTGGATCACTCCGACAACATCGGGCTCGTCCAACGGGTTCGCAAGCTGAACGTCGAGGCGCTGGTGGTCTCGCTGGTGCTCACAGCGGGCAGCGACGACAGTGAT
>RFKJ01000489.1 GCA_003694325.1 Deltaproteobacteria bacterium | reverse complement strand
CTGCACCCGATCGACGATGACGCCGACGGTGAGGATGGTTCACGAGATGTCTCGCCATCCTCCCGGCGCCGCCTCTGAACCGCACGCGATGGGGCGGGTGGCGCCGACCCGCCCCGCGAGTCCCGGCGCGTGACCCGGGGACCGGCCCCCGCCGCAGGGGCGGAGCGGGGAGGGTCGGGTCCCGGGGGATCAGTCGACGACCAGCATGATCTTGCTGTCCAGCCGGCTGCGGGAGCGCTCGACCGCCGCCGCGGCCTCCGACAGCGGCGCCCGGTGGCTGATCATGCCGCCGATGTCGAGCACGCCGTGCTCCAGCATCCGGATGATGTGGGGGTAGACGCCGCCCCCGGCGTGGCCCCGCGCGCCGACGATGCGCGACGCGCCGCTGACGAGGACATCCAGCATGACCGGGGCGCGTTCACCGGTGCGGCCCAGGTAGACGACCTTGGCGGCCGGGGCGAGGGCCCGCTCGATCTCGGGCATGGTCTGCACCGCGGCGCCCGCGGCCTCGACCACCATGTCGCTGCCCCACCCGCCGCTGACCCGGCGCATGACGTCGGCCGGGCTGCCTCCGGCGGCGGCCAGCTCGCGGACATCCCAGGCCTCGTCGGCACCGAGGTCGCGGGCCGCCTGCAGGCGGGGGGCGGACAGGTCGAAGGCGACGATGGTCGCCGCACCGGTCGCCCGGGCCAGCGCGACCGCCCCCAGGCCGATGGGGCCACAGCCGAACACCGCCACGTGGCTGCCGGGCAGCATCCAGCCCGCGGCGACAAACATCCCGTTGAACGAGCACCCCACCGGTTCGACGAGGGCCCCCTGCTCGCAGGCGGCCTGGGCGCTCCCCAGCCGCTCGGCGAGGCCGTTCAGCTTCCAGCAGTGCTTCTCGTGGACGGCGATGTACCGGGCGTAGGCCCCCGGGCTGCTGAAGCCCACCATGTCCAGGCGGATGCACTGGTTGAACAGGCCCTTGCGGCAGGCCTCGCAGACCCCGCAGTAGAGCATCCCCTCGGCGGTCACCAGGTCTCCGCGCCGGAGGTTTCGGACGCCGGGCCCGACCTCGACCACCTCGCCGGCGTACTCGTGGCCGAGGATGCAGGGGAAGCTCGCCGGCCCCGAGAAGATCATGTAGCCATCGGCGTCGGTCTCGATGCTGTGGGTGTCACTGCCGCAGACTCCGCAGCCCCGGATCCGGACGACCACCTCCCCGGGGCCGGGGGTCGGGTCGGGCACCTCCTTGACCTCCAGGCGCGGGTTGCGGAAGACGTGGCAGGCCATGGTTGCCTTGCCCGAGGCCTTCTCGGCGTCGGTGACGGGGTAGCCGGGACGCGGGTCCCAGTCGGCGATGAGCTCGATGGCCTGCACGGGTGACTCCTGCGCTGCGACCGTCCGCGGTCGCGGTCGAGTTGCTGCGCCGCGATCCTAGCGCGATATCGGGCGAGTTGCGGAGATGGGGGCGGGGTGGATGGCCGGGCAGGGGTCTGCAGGGCAGACAGGAGCCCTCCCCTGCTCGACAGGGACCGGGGTCGGCCCGGTCAGCGCCGTCGGCGCAGGTTGACCTCGAGGATCGCCCGGTCGCTGGCCTTGGTCACCGTCAGGACGAAGCCGTCGACGTTGACGAACTCGCCGGCCCGAGGCACCCGGCCCAGGACGCTGAGGATGTAGCCCGCCAGGGTCTCGAAGTCGCCGGGGGGCAGGCGCAGGCCGCAGCTCTGCTCGAGGTGCTCCCGCTCGGCGCGCCCGCTGGCCACCCACTCCCGTTCGCCGACCCGGCGGACCAGGTCCCGGCTCCGATCGCTCTCGTCCTCGATCTCCCCGACGATCTCCTCCAGCAGGTCCTCCACCGTGATGATGCCGACCGCGCCCCCGTACTCGTCGACGGCCACCGCCATGTGGGCCCGCTGGCGGCGCATCTCCACCAGCAGCTCGTCGACGGGCTTCGACTCGGGCACGAACATCACCGGGCGCATCACGCTCTGGACCGGCGCGTGCCAGTCGTCGGCGGCCAGCACGTCCTGGTGGAGCACCAGGCCGATGATCTGGTCGATGCGGTCGCGGTAGACGGGCAGGCGCGACAGGCCGCTGATCGCCATCCGGCGCGCGGCGTGGGCCACCGGGGTGTTGGCCGGGACGGCGACGACCTCGATGAGGGGCACCATGGCGTCCTCCACCCGGGACTCGGTGAACTGGAAGACGCGCTTGATGAGCGCCTGTTCCGTCGGCCGGATGTCGACGCCGTCCTCCTGGGAGGCGTCAAGCAGCAGGCGGATCTCCTCCCGGGTGACGGCGGGCTTGGTCCCGTCGTCGGCAGCGCCGAGGGCGTGACTGATGACCTCGAAGATCCACAGCGCCGGAGCGAACACGAAGGTGAGCGCGCGGAGAGGGAGGGCGACGATGGGGGTGATGACGCTGGCATGGTGCTGGAACAGCGCCTTGGGCACCAGCTCGCCGAAGGTCAGCGTGATGGGCCAGAAGAAGAACACGGCCGTCGCCTCGGGCAGCTCCAGCACCCGGGCGAACAGCAGGGCGGCGATGGTCGACCCGCTGATGGTCGACAGGTTGGTGCCGATGAGACAGGTGCCCAGGAGCCAGGTCGGGCGTTCCAGCAACTGGAGCGCCACGGCGGCCCCCCGTCCTCCCCGGTCGGCGGCGCTCCGCAGGTGGAGGCGGTCGGCGCTCACCACCGCGATCTCGCTCCCCGAGAAGAAGCCCTCGGCGAGGACGCAGCAGCCGAGCAGGACCAGCAGCAGCGGGGTGCTCATGACGCGGTCCCCTGGTCCCCGGCCGCGGTCCGCTCCTGGGGGATGCGCACGCACAGCTCGGTGATTCGCTTGCCCTCCAGGCCGCGCACCGTGAAGGTCAGCCCCTCCCACTCCAGCTCGGTTCCCTTTTCGGGGACGGTGCCGGCGAGGTCGAGGACGAACCCGGCGACGGTGTCGTACTCTCCTTCGGGCAGGGTCACCCCGAAGCGTTCGGCGAAGTCGTCGACGTCCATGTGGCCCCGGATGGTGTAGACGCCTTCCTCGACCTCGGTCACCTCGTCGGTGAGCTCGTCCACCTCGTCGAGCAGCTCGCCGACCAGCTCGGCCAGCAGGTCGTCGAGGGTGACCAGCCCGGCGACGTTTCCGTGCTCGTCGACGACGATGGCCATGTGGAACTTCTGCTCCCGAAACTCGGCGAGCATGTCCTCGGCGCGCTTGGAGGTGGGAACGAAGTAGGCCGGCCGGAGGACCTTCTGCAGTTGACGCGGGGGCAGCGGCAGGTCCCGGGGGTCGGCGTCGGCATCCTCGGCTTCGCGGAGCCGCGCCGCGAGGTGGGGGAGCAGGTCCTTGACGACCAGCACCCCGATGATGTTGTCGGGATTGCCCTGCCAGATCGGGACCCGGCTGTGACCGTGTCGGCGGACCTGGTCGAGCAGCTCGGGCCAGGGGGTCATCAGCGACAGCGAGAAGATGTCCGGCCGCGGGGTCATCAACCGGCTCACGGTGAGGTCTCCGAACTCGAAGACCTTCTGGATCATCTCCTCCTCCATCTGGCCCACCGCGCCCGATGCCCGTCCCTCTTCGAGCAGCCGGAGCAGGCGATCCTCCTGCAGGGCGGCCTCCTGGCGCAGCCCGCCCCCGCCGGTGGCCACCAGGAACAGCTCGGCGATCTGGGTGAGCACCCACCGCAGCGGCGTCACCACCCGCGAAAACCACAGCAGCACCGGGGCGACGATGGGGGCGACGCGGCGGTTCAACCGCAGGGCCAGGGTCTTGGGCAGCACCTCGCCGAACAGCAGCAACAGCGGGGTGAGCAGCACGACGTTGATCCAGGGCCGCTCGGGAAAGACCGAGAAGACGACGCCGGCGGTGACCGTGGACAGCAACACGTTGACGAACTCGTTGCCGATGAGCAGCGAGGCCAGGGTTCGCCGCGGTTGGCGGAGCAGGGACTCGACGGGACCGGTGCCGTCGGGGCTCAGGGCCCGGCGATCGATGGGCTGGAGGCTGAACAGCGCGGTCTCCGAGCCCGAGAAGAAGGCCGACAGCAGCAGCAGCACGACGGTGATGCCGACCGCCATGGCAGGGTCGAGGTGGGCCACGGGGGCGTCGAGACCGACGGGCTCCGGGGTGCCCTGGGCCGCGGCGCGGCGGGTCCAGGCGGCGAGCAGCAACAGGTTCGGAACGGTCATCGGGCGGCGCCCTCGGGCCGGCCGGTGACCGGGAAGTGATCGAACATCGGCTCGGGCCACTCCGCGCCCTGCAGGCAGACGGCGGGTTCGGCGCGGACCTCGCCGATGATCGACACCGCCACGTCGAGCACCGAGCCGAGGCGGCGGATGGCGCGCTCGGCGGCGGGGGGGGCGGTGAACAGGAGCTGGTAGTCCTCTCCGAAGGCGACCTGCCGTTGCAGTCGGCGGGCGGCGGGCAGCGCGGCCACCGCGGGGCTGGCCGGCAGGAGGGAAGGATCGACGACGGCTCCCACCTCGCTGCGGGCGCAGAGGCGCGCCAGGTCCCGGGCCAGCCCGTCGGAGAGGTCCATCATGGCGTGGACCAGCCCCATGTCGGCCAGGGCCGCCCCCAGCTCCACCGGGGGGCGAGGGCGGCGGAGCCAGGCCAGCCCCGCCGGGTCACCGTCGAAGAAGCCGGCGGCTGCGTCTCCGAGGGTGCCGGTGACCCAGACCCGGTCCCCGGGCCGGGCACCGTCCCGCCCGACGACGGCGCTTCCCTCACCGGCCATGGTCAACCCGGCGAACACCGGCCCCGGGCTGGCGGTGGTGTCCCCGCCGATGAGGCGGGCGCCGAAGGCGCCGAGTCCCTCTCCGAGCCCCCGCGCGAACCCCTCGACCCACGCGGCGGCGACGGGGCGGGGAAGGCTGAGGGTGAGCACCGCCCAGGTGGGGCGACATCCCATGGCGGCGATGTCCGAGGCGTTGACCGCCGCCAGCTTGTAGCCGACGTCGCCCTCCGTGCTGCGCGAGTCCCAGTGCACGCCTTCGACCATGAGATCGGTGGTGACGACCCGCTGGGGCGCGAACAGGGCCGCGTCGTCTCCGGGCAGGGCGGCCGGGTGGTCGGGGAGCGGGTGGCGACCCTGGGGCGGTCCATGCTGGAGGACCAGCTCGATGATGCGTTGTTCGTCCAGGTCGCCGGCCATGGG
>RFKJ01000488.1 GCA_003694325.1 Deltaproteobacteria bacterium | reverse complement strand
GGGCACGCCCTCCCGGTCGTGGAGCAGCCAGGGCCGGACCGCTTCTCCCAGCCGCAGCGGGATGACGTTGATCGCCAGGAAGCCCACGGCGCTGATCGAGAACAGGCGCACCAGCCGCAGCCGCCGGCCGCGGCCATCGACCCCCCCCAGCAGCAGCCACAGCCGGGCGCTGCGCAGCAGGTGGAGCACGAAGTACAGGGAGATGCCCCCCAGGGCCACCGGCCAGCGGGTCTGCGACAGGGCCTCGGCGGCCACCCGGAGGTCGATCCCCCACAGCGCCGCGACCAGGAAGGCCAGGGTCACCAGGAGAATCGCGGCGAGCTTGCGGCGCACGATGGCCGTTCAGCCCTCGGCCAGGGAGGCGACCGCGGCATCGCGCGGCGGCCGCAGCAACTGCAGGCCGAGCACCGACTCGTCCAGTTGCTGGTCCGCAGACAGGCCGAGCACCGGCGGGGGCAGGGGCCCGGTGACGTCGCTGCCGAACAGGCGATCCCAGATCGTCAGGGTGTTGCCGTAGTTCCCGTCCCGGACGTGCCCCTCGGCGTTGTGGTGCCAGGCGTGGAAGTGGGGGTTGTTGAGCACCCGGTCCCAGGCCCGCCAGAAGGGGTGACCGTAGTCCAGCCGCAGGTTGGCGTGCTGGAAGCCGTCGGCCACGACCCCGATGCCGAGCGCCGCCGGCAGCACCCAGGGCGCAAAGCTCGACGTGTCCAGCAACACGCTGAACAGCACCAGGGGGATGGCCGAGAGCTGCAGGAAGTCCACGACGTGCATCCGCAGCCCGGCGGTGGCGTCCAGCCGCTCGGTGCTGTGGTGGACCCGGTGGAAGGTCCACAGCCACGGCACCCGGTGGTCGAGGCGATGCACCCAGTACCGGGAGAGGTCGAGGAGCAGGAAGCTCACCAGGAGCTGGAGCAGCGGATGCTCGACCCCACCCAGGTCGACGAGGCCCACCGACGTCCGAGCCGCCACCCAGGCCACCAGCGTCACCCGGAGGAGGAACATCCAGGCGCCGGTGGCCAGGTTGACCACCGTGTGCCGCCCCAGCAGCGGCTGGGGCTGGCGGGGAAAGGCGGCACCAAGGCCCAGGAACAGGGCCATCGTGATGCCCTGGAGGAGGGCTCCGCTCACCGAGGGCTCACCAGGGAAGGAGGAACCGGCAGGATAACCGGGGGTTCCGGCCACGGGGAGGCGCGCCGGCGGGAGTTGAGCGCCCCGCGGGGGCTCATCGCCCGGTGACCTCGACCAGCTCGACGCCCTCGAGCAGGGTCGCCTCGGGGAAGTGGGCCTCGAGGGTCAGGCAGGTCATGGTGCCGTCGCCGCAGTCCTCGCACTCCAGCCCGACCGAGGCGAAGAACTTGCACACCGCGTCGGGCTCGTCGCCCGCCCCGAGCATCGGGCCCATGTTCTTCGTGTCGCCCTTGCCCATGGCGATGGCCCCCCCGATCCGCTGGCCGTCGGCGCTCAGCGTGCCCTCGATGTGGAAGTCGTAGACCGGGATGGCGTAGACCGAGCCCCCGTAGCTGTAGTTGATGACGATCTCGTCGGCGGTGGTCTCGAAGAACGGCGCCGTGTCGAAGGGTGCAGCCGGGAAGTCCCAGGTGAGCTGGTCGGTGTCCTGCACCCAGTTGTCACTGCTGTCCCGCATGGCCTGGGCGCCCAGCAGGTCGATGCTGGTCTCCGACGCCGCGGTGACCCCGGCGAGGATCGGCACGTCGAGGAAGGTGCTGAGCAGCGCCCCGACGCCGGCCGGCTGGACGAAGGTCGCCCCGGGGAGATCCAGGTAGTAGGTGTGGCCGACCAGCGACTCCGGCGCGTCCTCGAGGGGCAGGCCGTACTCGTCGGTCTCAAAGGCCACCTCGGTGGTCGTGCCGCAGACGTCGATGGTCAGGGTGTAGACCTCCAGGCCGGTCATGCCCTCGCCCGGCGTCAGGGTGGCCACCAGCCCGCCCTCGCTCCAGCTTTCGGTCAGCGGGATCTCGGTCCCGCTGGAGTCGACGAGTCGGAAGCTGACGTCGTCGGTGGCGCCATCCAGGGTCACCGTCAGCTCGTCCCGCCAGAACCACCCCGTCTCGCCGTCGTCGGGCTCGGTCTCGACGACCGCCACCGTGCAGGAGGAGCCGCCGTCGGCGCTGCCCCCATCGGTCACGCCGCCGTCGGCGCCCCCATCCCCTCCTCCCCCCGACCCGGTGTCGGTCGTCTTGTCGCCATTGCAGGCGGCCGCGAACAGGGTGGGGACCAGGAACAGCAGGGCGAGGCAGGGTGGGCGCATGTCTCCTCCAGGAATGGCGTCTCCGGCCCAGTGTAGCCAGGGGGCACGCGGGGTGCCGGTCCTCGCCGCACCGTGGGAGGCTCCCGCACCCGGTCCCTCACTGCGTGTAGAGCTTGCCCCCGGCCGCCCCATCGCACTGGTGGCAGGAGTTGCAGGCCCCCGTCGACACCTCCGAGGTCATCGCCGCGGTGAAGCCGTCGGCCTCGACCTCGGCGGTCAACGGCGGCGTGAGCTGCCTGGTGGTGTAGAAGTTGCCGACGCTGTTGGTGGTCAGGGTGACGCTCTGCCCGGTCGAGTCGGTGACGAAGACCGTGGCGTTGCGGGCCTCGCCCCCGCCGTCGATGTCGGTGAACACCGTGCCGGCGACCCCGAAGCGCGGCGCCTCCTCCTCGCCCCCACCGCTTCCGTCGTGACAGGCCATGCAGTTCGACCCCGGCAGCATCGTGCCCCCCTCGCCCCCGCAGGTTCCCGGGCCGCAGGCCTCGTTGGCGTCGTTGCAGGTGCCCCCGCTGGCGGGG
>RFKJ01000487.1 GCA_003694325.1 Deltaproteobacteria bacterium | reverse complement strand
TCTTCGACCGGCGCCGCATCCTCGGCCGGCGCCGCATCCTCGGCCGGCGCCGCATCCTCGGCCGGCGCCGCATCCTCGGCCGGCGCCGCATCTTCGGCCGGCGCCCCGTCGATCTCGACGGCATCGGCCTGCCCCTTGCGACGACGCTTGATCTTGCGCTCCCGCCGCGGGGTGAAGCCGGCAGCCTCCGGAGCCTCGGCCTTCTCCACGCCCTTCTCCGCCATCATCTCCGCGGCCTTCCCCGACTCGATGAGGGTCTTGAGCCGCTGGACGTGTGCATCGGCGAGCATCCGCTCCGCCGTGCCCGGACGGGTCCGCTCCCGGGCCGCCTCCCAGGCGGCGAGCGCGTGGAAGGGCTGGTGCTGCGCCTCCCACAACTCACCCCGTGCCGCGAAGGCCTCGGCGTCCCCGCCCGCGATGTGCAGGGCGCGGTTGATCAGCTCCTCCGCCTCGCGCCAGGCCTCGCGAAGGACGAGCACCCGCGCCCGCTGCACGAGCACGGCCGGTTCGTCGACGCGCTTCTTCCCACCCTTCATGTTCTGGCGAAGGATGTACTCGACCTGGTCGATGCGCGCCGGGTCCAGGTCCTCCCGGCGGTCGAGCATGATCCGGGCGAGCTGCACGGCCGCCCGCCGGTCGCCCTTGTCGGCCTGCCACGCTTCGCGGGCCAGCCCCTCGGCCTGCTCCCACAACGATGCCCGCTGCGCCGGGTCCGCGGCACCCCGGGCCCGCAACAGGCTGGCGAGGCGCAACTTGTGATGGGCATCGTCCGGGGCCAGGTCGAGCGCCTCCTTCAGCACCTGCTCGGCCTGGTCCCAGTACTCCTGCCCCATGGCCACGTAGACCTCGCCGAGGAGCGAGTAGGTATCGGGCATCATCGGCTCGATGTCCATCGCCTCGCGCAGGGTGGCAGCGGCATCCTCGAACCGGTTCTGCTGGAGGTAGAGCGCGGCGAGCCGGCGGCGAATCCTCGCGTTGTCCGGGAAGGTGGCGGCCCCACGGACCAGGACATCGACGGCCTTGCCCCGCGCCCCGCGGGAGAGGTGCCAGCTCGCCTCCTGGTGGAAGGCCTCCGGCGTCGGTGCGTCCTCCTGGGCCCGCCGCCAGGCCTCCTCGACCTTCTCCACCGGTGCCTTCTCGGCCGCCAGCAGTTCAGCCTGGGCCTGGAGCAGTTCGGGGATGGTGCTCCCGGTCTTGAGGGCCTCGCTGACCCGCATCCGGGCGATGTCCAGCCGAGGCTTGCGCCGCCGGAGGAGGCTGCGGATGTCGTCGATGGTCGCGTCCATGTCCGAGTAGGGCAGCCGCATGCGGCTCCGCGCCCGCCGGGCGCCCACCAGCAGCCGGTTCCCCTCGATGGCCGCGGCGATGGACGCCACCTCGTCCCCGCTCTTCTTGAGGTCACGGGCCTTGTCGAGCAGGTGTCGACCGAGGGTCTCCATCCGCCCGAAGTCCTCGACCTTGCGGCGGTCGAGCAGGGACTTGACGAGCCCGTGCACGTAGTAGCGACGACCCTGCTGCGTCGGGGTCTGCTCGAGAAGGCCCCGGGCCATCAGCTCGATGCGCTGCTGGCGCTTGACGCCCAGCACGTTGAGTTCCTCGGGCGAGGCCGCCTCCCGCAGCAGCGCCACCGCCGAGAGGGCGTCCACCAGGTCGGCGTCCAGCTCACCGAGCCGCCGCTTGAGGTTGCGCTCCAGCGCCGCGAGATCGCCCTCGCCCTGGGACCGCAGGTACCGGGGCTGCTCCAGCAGCTCGTCGATGGGGGTCGTGCGCGTCGCGATGGCGATGGTGCGGGCGGCGATGGGGTGGCCCAGGGTCCGCTCGACGATGGGGCCGAAGCGATCCCGTTCGAATTCCGGCGCGTGCCAGGCCGCGAACAGCTCGTGCAGGGTCCGACCCGGCAGGCCGCGCAGGACGAGGCGCCGCAGGTGGGCCGCCCGCCCCTCGGAGTGGAACTCCGGCTGCAGGTCGCTCACGAAGACCAGGCGGAGCTTGAGGGGGTGGGTCAGGAGCGCGCGGAGGATCAGCTCGAAGCGTCCCTCCCGGTACAGGGAGCCGTCTCGACGATCCAGCATGGCGTCGAGGTCGAACAGGACCATGACCCGGTCGGCCAGCGCGTCACCCTGGGCGACCTCCACCACCAGGGCGGCCAATTCCTCCGGGGCCAGGGGCTTCTTGGCGGTCAGCGCGACGTGCAGCCGCTCGTCCCCGGCGACCCGGGCGGCCACGGCGAGGCGGGCCAGGAAGGTGTCGGCCCCGACACCGCGTCCCAGGGTCAGGTCCGGAAGGCGCACGAGCCCACCCTCCCCGGTCAGCGAGTCCAGCGTCGCCTCCACCAGCCAGCGGCGCCCCACGCCCCGGGTCCCACTGACGACGATGGGGCCCCCCTCGGCGGCCAGCATCTCCTTGAGCTGCGCGATCTCCTCGTCCCGACCGACGACGACGGGTGCGGGCGCCCGCCGGCGGTCCGTCTCGACCGGCGTGCTCGGAGTGGTCGCCTCGGGCGCCGCGGCAACCGGGGCCGCCGGCACCGGCAGCCGAGCGAGGAAGTCCTGGGCTCGCTGCTTGACCTGCTCGGTCTTCATCAACCGGACGCCCATCGGCATCATGAACGGGTTGTAGGCCCGCGCCGCGACGACCAGCCGCGGCTTGTGGGGGGCCGCCCGGAGCAGCCCGTCCAGCGCGCCGAGCGCCCGCCCGTCGGTGCTGCCTTCCGGCTCGACGAGCACCAGCACGCCCCCCGGCGTCGCGGTGGCCGGCGCCAGGGCCTCCCCCGACAGCTCGACCACCGGATCGACCGGATCCCCGCCCAGCGCCACCAGCGGCAGCGCGGAGCGACGGCGCAGCTCCATGAGCACGTCGGGGTTGGACAGGGCCCGCCCTCCCACGGCGATGACACAACGGCCTTGCTCGATGGCGGCTTCGACGCGATTCATGTGTTGACCTCGACTGCGGGAGGGCCTCAGCCCGCCCGGGTGCGGACCCACGACCTGCACGCAGGGCCCAGGTCATCGGGTCCCGTTGGACCCCACTCGGCGAAGCCCGGTGCCTAACGGGACCTCTCCGGCAGTTCAACGCGGGCGCCCCAACCGGGACCGGTCGCCGCAACCCCCGGCTCAACCGCCAAGCTGCTCGGGGAGGCGGACGTGCACCCCGGCGCGCCGGGCGACCTCGACCAGCGGCCCGGCCGCCGGAGGGACAGCCACGCCGATCTCCGCGGTGCGCAGGATGTGCATGTCCGACAGCGAGTCGCCGAGCGCCAGCGCCGCGGTCCGGCCCAGCCTCGCCCGCGCGGCGATCACCTTGCCGACGCCAAACGAGACGGGCGGGACGACGCGCTCGGTGTATGCGCCTGTCTCCGGGTCCACCGCGAGCCGGATGCCGATGCACCGCGCCGGGTCGAGCCCCGCCGCCTCCGCCACCACCCGGGCCAGGGGCTCCGCCGAGCCGGTGAGGATCCACACCCGGTGCCCGAGGCGGTGCAGGCGGCGGGCCAGGGCCACCACCGGCCGGCGCCATGGCACCCGCGCCCGCCGGCAGCGGTCGACGTGGCCGGCCAGCTCGCCCGGGGTCAGGCCGACGATGATCCGGGCGCACAGCACCGACTGGTCCTCGCGCTCCCAGCCTCGCGTCCGGCGGTGGTAGGTGCGGAAGTCCGGCGCTTCCGACGCGAAGGGCTCCGGGTGGTGGCCCCGCTCCATGAGCCATCCCACCAGCTCGTCACCGATGTCGCCATCCAGCAGGGTGCCGTCCATGTCGAACAGGACATCCAACGGCTCCGTCGCGGCCGTGGCCAGCCGAGCCACGGCCTCGGGCCAGCAGGCGGGGTCGAAGCAGAAATCGTCCACGGGATTCTCCGAGAGGGGATCCTCCGAGACGGGTGGCTCGGAGACCGAGGGGAGGAACGGCGTCCGGGGCGCCGCACCGAGGCCGCAGGGAGGCCGCGGCCCGGCACCACCCACGCAGCATCGGCGTGCACCGGATGGCCTGGCCTTATACTCCCGCCGCATGAACGACCGGACCTGTGGCCCCTACACCCTGACCCGGCAACAGTCCTCCATGGGTGGGCGGATCGAGCGCTGGGAAGCGGTCGGCCCCAAGGGCCCCGCCACGGTGTACCTCGGGGGAAAGCCGCTCCTGGGCCGGGCTCGCAGCCTGCCCGGCTGGGGTCCCTTTCCCAAGCCCGTCTGGGGCCAGCACCGCGGCCGGATCTACATCGCCATCCCCGGCCGGCTCGAACACGACCTCGTCGACCTGGGCCGCAGCCTGACGCCCGGGGCGTCGCTGGTGA
Organism: Deltaproteobacteria bacterium; assembly: GCA_003694325.1. GTDB lineage: Bacteria > Myxococcota_A > UBA796 > UBA796 > UBA2385 > J125. Next base: position 1,234 of record RFKJ01000487.1, on the reverse strand, counting down.
TGGCCTGGCACATCGCCGCCTGCATCGCCGAGCTGCACGACTGTGGCGCTGCCCACGGGGCCCTCGACCCCCGCACCACCGGCATCGACGAGCAGGGTCGGCTGTCGATCCGCCCGGCCATCACCGCGCCGGGGACCCCCGACCCCGACCCGGAAGCCTCGGCCCAGGCCACCGACTGCCTCGCCCTCGGGCGGATGTTCGAGGCGCTCCGGCTGGAGCTGGTCGAGGACCCCGCGGTGGACCTGTTGATGCGCGGGGTCCGCCGCGAGAGGGCCCGGCTGCGCCTGCAGCCCGGACGGGCGGTGCGCCAGGCCATCGCCGCGATCCTGGCGCGTCACCCCGAGTTCGAGCAGCAGGCCATCCACCGCCTGGGCCCGTCCTGGGCCACCGACCGGCTGCCCCAGGCTCCTCCCCCCATCCGCCCTCGCCCCCGAGCGGCCGCGCCGTGGGAGCGCGAGGAGGAGGAGGATGCGTACTTCGACGGAGACATGGGCGAGTCCGTCGGTCCGGCCCGGTTGTACGTCGGCCCCGCCGACGCCGGCGCCCCGGCAGCCATGGCGACCGCAGGCGACGCCCCGAGCGGAGACCCCACCGTCGGGGACAGCATCGACGGGGACAGCATCGACGGGGACAGCATCGACGGGGACAGCATCGCCGAGGACAGCATCGACGGGGGCAGCATCGACGGGGACACGCCGACCGACGACGAGGACGCCCCCATCGAGGCCCTCGAGTCCGACATCCCGGACCTGGAACATCCCGGCTTCGTCACCCCCCATCGCGCCGCGGTCCCGGCCCCCGGCGACGAGGCGCTCGACCTGAACGAAGCCCCGCGCGAAGTCCCACCCGAACCGGGCGTCGGACACCCCCAGGACGGCGACGCGGACGGGGCCGGATATGTCGACATTCTCACCGGCCAGGAGGGTGTGCCCCACGCCGATGAGCCAGGCGGGTTCCCGGAGCCCGGCCAGGCCGTGACAGCCGACGAGGACGAGGAACTCGGCGGCGACGCGACACCCGGCGCGGACGAGCAACCCGCCGAGCCCGAGCCGGCAGGCGGCGACGAAGAGCCCGGCGCGGACGAGCAACCCGCCGAGCCAGAGCCCGAGCCGGCAGGCGGCGACGAAGAGCCCGCCGGTGACCAGGAACCCGCCGAACCCGAGCCGGCAGGCGGCGACGAAGAGCCCGCCGGAGCCGAGCCGGCCGCCGCACCGGCCGAGGCCCCCGCCCCCGA
>RFKJ01000486.1 GCA_003694325.1 Deltaproteobacteria bacterium | reverse complement strand
TCAAGGAATGGCTGTTCCTCGCCCCGGCCACCATCTCGCTCCTCGCCGGGCGGCGGCGGGTCGCCCCCGCTGGCGCCGAGGGAGGGGAGCCGGGAGCGGTGGGAGAGGATCGGATCGACGATGGGACCGGGTGGCGCCCGCTGCCACCGACCGTCGCGGTCCCGGCCGGCAGCCGGCTCCGCATCGCCACCCCCGGCGGCGGGGGCTGGGGCAGCCCGACCGACGAGGGCGGGCACCGCTGACCCTCCCGGCGGGGTCAACCGCCCCGCTCAGCGGGCAGGCGGCGGCGGCACGGGCCCGCCCAGGAGCTTCGCCCGGATGAGGGCGATGGGCACCTGTCCCTCGGCCAGGATCGCGTCGTGGATGTCGCGATCGTCCATGCCGCGGGCGCGCAGCTCGTCGCGCAGCTCGATGAGCTGCTGCTTGCCGGCGAAGTAGGCGATGAGCTGGGTGGGCCAGTGGATCGCCCGCAGCACGTCGCGGTCCACCGGCACCCCCTCGGCTCCAGCCCGCCACTCGGCCGCCTCCTGCAGCGTCCAGGCGCCGGTCTCGACGCGGACGTCGTAGATCACCCGGCGGATCCGGGCCCGGTACGCCCGCAGCATGTTTCGATGGGCGTCGACGCCGTCTCCGAACCCGCAGGTCGCCTGCATCCGGCGGGTGCACGCCACGCCCCCCTCCCAGAATGCCTGCTCGGCGTAGAGGGCCCAACCCTCCACCGACGGCGTGTCGGCGAGGAGGGTGCGGACGGGGTTGCCCAGGCGCCGGGCCATGGCGAGCTGGAGGTGGTGGCCGGGGACGCCTTCGTGCACGGCGTACCACCCGAACCAGGTGTGGGCCTGGCCGCGGGCCGTCACGATGAGCCCCAGCGCGTGATCCGGGGTCCATTCCGGCCGCCAGGTCTCAACGTTCCAGTACGCGGGGCGCGGCGGCCCGTACAGCGGCGGGGGGTTCATGCTGCCGCCGTCGCCGGTGAGGGGGATCATCGGCGGCGGCGTCTCCCGGGCGACGATGGGCGGCAGATCGTCGGGAACCGAGACGATGTCCATGCGCCGCAGGGCCGCGAGGTTCTCCGCCACGGCGTCGTCGTAGAGCGCCAGCAGGTCGTCGCGGGTGAAGTGCGCGGCCTCGGCCCGCCAGGCATCGGGGGGCTGCCAGGCCTGTCCCGGCGGCAGCGCGGCCAGCTCGGCATCGACCCGGTCGAGCTCGGCCCGGGCGATGGCCAGCAGCTCGTCGGGGTCCCAGGGCAGCAGCAGGGCGTGGTCCAACCGCCAGGCATAGGCCTCGGCCCCGATGACGGCGTATTCCGGCAGGTCCTCGGGGTCGGGCAGCGCCGCGGCCCAGGTACGCAGCGCCTCCACCGCCGCAGCGGTCCCGGTATTCGGGGTCTCCCCCGAGGACTTCGCCGAGGAGGGCGCCGCCCGCACCGGTTCCGACTGGAGGACGGCCACGATGCCCTCGGTGATCTCGCGCGCGGAGACCACGTCCCGCGCGGTGGGCGCGACCACCAGGCTCCCCATCTCCTCGACCATCGCCGGGATGCCCTCGACCAGGGCCGGCAGGTACTCCGGCGCGGCGTCCGACAGGGCGACCAGGGCGTAGCCGAGGGGCTCCAACCACTCCGCAGGTCGATGCTCCCACCGCCGCTCCACCCGCAGCCGGTGCTGGAGCAGCTCGCCCCGAGCCACCAGCCAGCGGACGTCGATCTGCTGGTCGACGGTCAGCGCGTCCCAGGGGAGGGCTCGGAGTCGCTCCAGGTCGGCATCGACCCGGGCCAGCAGGTCCTCGACCACCTCCGGGGCGTAGGAGGGGACGGCGATGGCGTCCTCGTAGAGACCGTTCTCCGCGGCCAGCGAGGGCTCCAGGGCCACGGAGACCGCGATGAGATCCCGGGCCACCTCGGCGTAGGGCGGGTCCCCCGGCAGTGGCAGCGTGGCGATGGTCCACGGCACCTCGTCGACCGACGTCGCCGCAGCCACCCCGGGGAGGGGCTGGACGTCGGGCGGAGGTCCCGGCGGGCGACAGGCGATCCACAGGCTGAGGACGAGCACGGGGTGGCCATATCACCGTCCTGCGGCGTCGCGACGGGGCCACCCGGCCGTCGCCCGCTGCACCGGGGAGGGGGGGGTGACGGGTCTGCGGCACCCGTCGACGCACGCTCCGGCAGGTCCGTCCCCCCCCCTGCCGGATTCCCGCCGGTTGGGCCGGCACGCCTCCTGCTTGCGACCCCCGGACATGGAGCGCGTCGTGGACCAACCCGCCGTCATCCTCGGCCTGTCGGTGACCGCTGGCGCAGCAGCCTGGCCCTGGCTGCGCGCCGGCGCCGTCGAGAGCCTGGTCGCCGCTGCGGCCCTGGCGCTGCTGGCCCTGGTGGGCCGGGCCCATCGGGCTGCCTGGCTGGCGCTGGTGGGGGGAGGCTTCACCCTCGGCCTGGCGGCGGTCGCGCTCCAGGCGCCGATCCCCCCGCCGGCTTCCGGGCCGCCGCGCGCCCTCCTCGGAACCGTCCGGCGGACCATCGGCCAGGAGCTGATCGTCGACTCCACCCTGGGCAAGGCCCGGCTGTGCTGTGCCGAGGGAATGCGGGTCGGGGATCGCATCGTCGCCCTCACCCGACCCCGGCGCCGCAAGGCGCTGCTGCCGGGCAGCCCGGTCGACCGCGTCGACGACCTGCGCGCCGGTCTCCAGCCCCTCCAGGCCATCGGCGTGCGGGTGCTCGGACCGACGACACCCCGCCCGGACCCCTTCGCCGACTGCCGACACCGCGGGCTGCTCCGGGCCCTGGCCCTCGGCGACCGCCGCGACGTCTCCGACGCCACCCGGGCGCTGCTCCGGCGCACCGGGACCAGCCACCTCCTGGCGATCAGCGGCCTGCACGTCGGGCTGCTGGCTGCGGCGGTGGGTGGTGTCGCCTGGCTGCTCACCCGCCCCCTGGCGCTGGGCCGGCACTGGCGGTGGGCCCGCGGGATCCCCGCCACGGCCTCGGCGCTCGCCGCCGCCGCCTATGCCGCCGACGTGGGAGCCCCGGCGTCGGCCCGCCGGGCTGCGGTCATGGTCATCGGCGCTGCCGGGGTGGCCCTCCTCGGCCGTCGCCCCCGCGGCGGGACGCTCCTCGGCCTGGCGGCCACCGGACTGGTGCTCGCCGACCCGGGCACCGTCGGCGACCTCGGGTTTCAGCTCTCCTTCTCCGCCGTCGCCGGCATCCTGCTCGTCGTCCCCCGGTTCACCCGCCTGCTGCCC
>RFKJ01000485.1 GCA_003694325.1 Deltaproteobacteria bacterium | reverse complement strand
GAGCGGGCCGCCGCCTCGGCCATGGCCCAGGCGGCCCGCTCGACGGCGAGGCTCCGTCCCCGGCCGATCTCGGTGATCTCCCCGGCTTCGTAGTGCAGGAGCACCCGCTCCTCCCCCAGGAGCGTCACGGTGTGCCGGGCCAGCGGCTGCCGGCCGATGAGCGGGTACACCTCGACGCTGTGGTCCCCGTCGGACAGCCCCACGACCCAGGCCTTGCGCTCCCCCACCCGCCGGCGGGCCGGGCGGCCATCCACCTGCACCCGGATGAGTCCGCGACCGGAGATCTCGAGGTCGCCCGCCGACGCGGGGAGGGTGAGGGTCAGGAACAGGGGCAGGAACACGCGTCCTTCCTCGAACCGGGATCGATGACGGGAGGAGCATGGTGGCCAGTTCGGCGGCGGCTGTCCAGTCCGGCGGCCTCGGCGGGATGGTTAGGACTGCGCCGTGCGCCGTGTCCTGCCCGCCCTCTGCATCATCGCCGCCGTGGTGGCCGGGGCGGGGCTCATGATGGCCACCGGGCTGAATCGCCGGTTCGGACCGCCCGACGTCGTGCTCATCACCATCGATACCTTGCGGGCCGACCACGTCGGGGTCCTGTCGAGCACCAGCCCGGCGAGGACGCCCAGCATCGATGCGCTCGCCGCGGATGGCGTGCTCTACACCCAGGCCTTCTCGCCGATCAGCGTCACCGGCCCGGCCTTCGCGACGCTGATGACCGGGCAGGATCCTGGCACCCACGGCGTCGTCATGAACCTGTTCCGGGGAGGGGCCCACCTGCCGGCCGAGGCGACGACCCTCGCCGAGCGCCTCCACGATCGGGGCTTCGCCACCGCCGCCTTCGTCTCGGGGTTCACCCTGCGGCGCGCCCTGGGCCTGGACCAGGGCTTTGCGACCTACAGTGCGCCGTCGGCCCGGCAGCGGCGTCGGCCGGGCACGGACACCCTGCGGCGGGCGCTGCGCTGGCTCTGGTCGTTGAAGCCCTGGCAGCGGATGCTGCTGTGGTTTCACACCTACGACGTGCATGGTCCGCTCACCCAGGTCGGCGACGCGGTGGCCGCCGGTCCCGAGTGGGCCCGCGACCCGGCGCAGGTCGCACACCTCCCCGAGTACCAGCGCATCGACGGCATCAGCGACCCGGAGTTCTACGCCCGGCGCTACGCCGCCGCCGTCGAGCAGGCCGACGCCGAGGTGGGGGCGCTCATCGCCGCGCTGAAGGACGCCGGACGCTATGACCGGGCGCTCATCATCTTCGCCTCGGACCACGGCGAGACCCTGTCGGAACGGGAGCCGTGGATGGACCACGGCACCCACGCCTCCGCCGAGCAGCTCCACGTGCCGCTCATCGTCAAGTACCCCCGCGGGGCGCGCGCCGGACAGCGTGTCGATGCCCTGGTCAGCCTCGCCGACATCGCCCCCACCGTGCTCGCCCTTGCCGGCCTGGACCCGCTGCCCGGCGCCGATGGCCGGCCGCTGGACGGTCGGGGCCACGTCGAGCTGGCGGGCGAGAGCAGCCACTGCAAGGACGAGCCGACCCTGGACTGCGCACCCCCCGGGGTGGCCGGCAAGGAGTTCAGCCTGCGCACCGCGTCCCGGACCGTCGTCCGCGAGTCGACCGGCGCCGGGCCCCGGTTCACCGTCTACGACCGCCGGGCCGACCCCGCCGAGCTGCACCCCACGGCGGAAGCGCCCACGGCCGAGGAGCGGGTCCGCCTCGACGCCATGGCCGCCGACCGGGCCGGGCGACCCCTCGGCGCTCCGGCGGTGGGGGGGCAGGAGGCCGGTGGCGACGATGCGGTCGACGCCGAAGAAGAAGCTGCGCTGCGGGCACTGGGGTACGTGGAGTAGGGCACTTGTGTCCGAAGGGCCGGCGCCGTCTTCCGGTCCGTCTCCGGGCCCCACCCGCCGCCCGACCCGGGCGGTGATCACCAGCCCAAGCCCAACCCCCTGCGGAGGTCCGGGTAGACCTCGTGCGGGCGATCGATCGCCCCGGCGGCCCCGACCGACGCCATCAGGTCGAAGGCGAAGCCGTACCGGGTCCAGAACCAGGTGTCGAAGGACACCCGTCCCAGGAGGTCCATGTCGCGGTGCGGCGTACCCCACAGCACCACCGCCTCCTCCCGGTAGCGCATCCCCAGCGTTGGGCTCAGCGTCGCCGACACGCCCCGTGGACGCCCGCTGTCGGGGTCCGTGCGGGCCTTGGCGACCAGCAGCGCCGGCCCCGTGGCGAAGGCAGCGGTCGCGACAATCTCGTCCCTGGTCCCCACGGCGACCCCGACCCCGGCCGAGAGCTCGACGGCGGCCCACGGTGCCGGCAGGATGAGGGCGCTCACCCCCACGGTCTCGGGCAACGCTGTGAACGGCATCACGCGCCCGGCCGCTCGTGGCACGCCCTCGGGGGTGGCAGCCACGGCTGAGCTGAATTGAGCGATGGCGAAGATGAGAGCGGGGCAGAACACAGGCACCTCTGCTCCGACACACGTGCAAGAGGGGTGCCAGGGACGGGGCCCGGCCATCAGTGGATCATGGCCACGTAACTGCATAGTCGTGGTGGCAGCAGGTGCGTACCGGGCTGCGCTCCCGACGCGCTCCCAGTGCCGGCGCCCGGCGGCCGCGGCCGGTGGCGGCCCATCCCGGGGGTCCGGCGTCACCGGGCCGCCACATCCTCGGCGAGGGTGATGGTGGTGCTCCCGATCTGCGGATGCGTCGCCACGACACGACCGGGCAGCATCACGCCGTCGCGCAGCGCCCAGCCTTCGAAGCGCTCGGTCATCGACATCTGTGCGTCCCGGGGATCGGCCGCCCCGGTCGTGACCACCCGGGCGACGGGCAGCCAGGTCCGGGTGTCGACGCTGACATCGAAGAAGTCGCCGGTGGGGCGCTCGACGCGCAGCACGACGAGGTCGGTACCGTCCCGATGGTCACGGTGCAGCACGCGAACAGACGCGGCGGCCTCGCTCCAGTCGCTCCACAGCCAGGTGAGCCAGCCGTGATCGAGGCGGTCCCCCTCGGTCGATGTCACCGCCTTCGGGGCGACCAGGCCGGGATGCACGAAGAGCTGGTCGCTCGACCACGAAAGGCCGTACACGCCCAGATCGGGATTGGTCGTCAGCAGGGAGCCGGTGCGGGCGTCCGTGAACACCGCCTGGCCTGGATCGTCCAGCCCCAGGTGGGGAGAGGTCATGCGCACTCTGATCTCCACCGGGCCTTTGCTGCCGGGGGCGGGCCCCAGGGCGGCGTGCATCCGGCGGAGGACCGTGGACAGTTCCGGAGTGGGAGGCAGGTCGTGGATCCGCTCGCCGTTGACGATGGCGCCCACGATCTGCTCGGGGAGCTGGTCCATCCTCACCCAGGTCTCCCCATCGACGCGCATCGCGAGCACCCCGTCGATCTCGTCGACGACTGCAGGCTGACCCAGCCCTTGGTATACGCCGGGCTCCACGTCCGGAAGGGCGTGCGCATCGAGGGCGCCGGGGGGGATCGTCCATCCCTTCGATCGCATCACCAGGCCCGGGCTGTGGCCCTCCCCGCCGCTGGTCAGCCACCAGTGGGTGCCCAGCACCCGCCAGCCATCCCCCGTCTGGACCAGTGGCGCTTCCGGGGCACCGGGGGGACGGGCGACCAGGCCGTCGCCTTCGGCGCGGACCTCCAGCGCCAGGTCCGGCTGGATGAAGGGCCACCGTCCGGTGGCCGGGGGATCGATGGGGTCCAGGTCCGGTTCCGGAAGCAGGTCGCGCGCCGCGAGGTGGCGGACCTCGTCGAGCAGGGGTGAGGACATCTCGTTGATGAACAGCACCCATCCCACGCCATCATCGGGCAGCAGGCCGATCGCCGTTCCGTGACCCGGCAGGTTCCCCTCGTGGTGGACGATCCGCTCGCCCTCCCAGCTATCGACACGCCAGCCCCGTGCCCAGGTGCTCCAGGTGCCGTGACCGGCCAGCGGCGACCACATGCCATCGAGCTCGGCGCGACCGAGGAAGCCGCCGTCGGCGCGCTGCAGCGCACCGACCCAGCGGGCCAGGTCGGGGACGGTGGTGCACAGTCCGCCTGCCGGCGCGATCACGGTCGGGTCGACGAAGTCCGCTGGCGCCCAGCCATCACCCAGCGGATCCGCCTGCCAGCCCGGGGCCAGGTCGGGGTCGTCGAGGCAGACGGTGGGGTCGGCGCTGCTGTGACGCATCTTGAGCGGCTCGATGACCCGCTCGGTCATCAGCTCCTGCCAGCTCGTGCCCGCGGCACGGGCCGCAGCCATGCCGGCGACCGTGTAGCCGATGTTGTCGTAGCGCAGCTCCTCGCGGAAGCCGGACAGGGGCGTCGCCCGCGCCTGTGCGGCGAGCAGCGGCGCGAAGTCTCGCACGCCGGTCCCCCACGGCATGTCCATGCGCGCCATCCCGACGCGGTGGGCCAGCAGGTCGGTGATGGTGACCGCGTCGGCCCGTTCTGGATCCTGCAGGTGGTACTCCGGCACGACGCTGCGCACCGGCGTGTCCCAGTCGAGCAGCCCTTCGGCCACGACGGTGGCGATGGCGGTTGCGGACACGGGCTTGCTGACGGAGGCGGCGAGACAGTGCGCGTCGGGGTCGGGTGGGGTGGCCTGGCCCGGCACGGCCTGTCCCATCGAGACCACGCGCTCGACCTTGCCGTCCACCACCACGGCCAGCACCGCCCCCGGCACGTCGAGGGCCTGGCGGCGGGCATCGACGTCCGCCACGAGGCGATCGATGCGCGCACGCCGTGTCGCCCGATCGATCGTCGCCTTGGCCGGCGTGAACAGCGTGAGCCGCACGTCGTCGACCTGCAGCCGGGCATCGCCGAAGGCCATGAAGCCGATGTTGAGCTTGTTGCCGTCGTAGTCCACGCGGCCATGGATCCGGACCGGGGTCCACTCGCTGCCCGTCACCGGACGGGTGTGCATGTTGTCGAAGAAGCCCGTCCGGCCGTCGTCCTTGTCGACGAG
>RFKJ01000484.1 GCA_003694325.1 Deltaproteobacteria bacterium | reverse complement strand
TGAACTTCACCGAGGACGGGATCGTCCTGCGACCCGACACCTACGTGGTCGACACCCGGTTCAGCACGGGCACGGCCGAGAACTTCGTCGAGCTGTACGTCGACCCCGAGACGCTGCCGACGTCGCTGACCCCGAGCAGCCCGCCGCCGATGCCCGAAGGACCCAAGGGCGCCATGACCACGGCCCCCTCCTTCCCGCCCACCGGCTCGCTGCTGCTGGTCAACAAGCGACTCACCAAGACCGACGTCACCATCAGCGGCGTGACCGTCGGCCGCATCCACCCCCTCACCGAGGCCTCGATCCACGGGGTCCGGTGGGGCTGCTACGAGGTCACCTGGGCCTACCCCGACGACAGCAGCGCCACCGAGCAGGTCTGCACCGTCGCCAGCCTCCGGCCCGCCAACCCCGGCGGCCCCAGCGCCGCCGTCTACCTGGAGGAGGGGCGCCCCGACCGGGACGAACCCGAGTGGCGCTACGGCCCGCCGGACCGGGACCGTGACGGCGTCGCCGACAGCGACGACGAGTGCCCCGACGAAGCCGGGCCCGAGTCCTCCTTCGGCTGCCCCGACGGCGATGCCGACCGGGTGCCCGACTACCGCGACGACTGCCCGGACAAGGCCGGCCCGGCCAAGGCCGACCCCCGGCGCAGCGACGGCTGTCCGGCCCGGGTCTTCGTCGCCGCCGAGTCCATCGAGATCACCGAGAAGATCTACTTCCAGACGAACCGCTCGCGGATCAAGCCCGAGAGCTACGACCTGCTCGACGAGATCGCCGCGATCCTCAACGCCCACGACGAGATCAAGCTGGTGGAGATCGCCGGCCACACCGACTCCCAGGGCCGCGACGCCTACAACCTCAAGCTGTCGGACGCCCGGGCCCACGCCGTCAAGGACTACCTGGTGGCCCACGGCGTCGACGAGAGTCGCCTGGTCGCCAAGGGCTACGGGGAGACCCAGCCCAAGGCCGACAACGACACCGAGGAAGGCCGCGCCATGAACCGGCGGGTCGAGTTCCGCATCCTGGAGCAGGACGTGCGGATGATCGAGCAGGACGCCGACGAGGTCGGTCCCCCGGAGGGCCCCGAGGAGAACGACACCGCCGCGCCGCCCGCCGAGTAGGCAGGCGCCCGGGCCGGCCGGTTGCCGGATGCCTCGGCGTCCCGCTCCCCCGCTTCCCGGAGGATTCCGGACCGGTCAGATGGTGGCGCCGGGCGGGATGACCGCGTTCTTGCCGACCACGACGATCCCGTCGCGGACCACCCAGCCGTCCCCCTCGGCGTCGGGTCGGTCCGGAGCGCCGCGCAACACGCAGCCGGCCCCGATGCGGGCGTTCTTGTCGATGATGCACCGCTCGAGGACGGTGCCCTCCCCGATGCCGATGTCGGGCAGGCCGGCGGCCCGGTTGGCCCGGCGTCGATCATCGGACTCATAGTAGTCGGCACCCATGATGATGGTGTCGCGGGCCCGGACACCGGGCTGCACCCGGCTGCGCAGGCCGACCACGCACCGCTCCAGCCGCGCCCCCTCGACCAGGCACCCCTCGGTGATGATGCACCGGTCCAGGTGGGAATCGAGCACCCGGCTGGCCGGGAGGAACCGCCGCCGGGTGTAGATCGGGGCATCCTCGTCCCAGAACCGGAACCGCGAGTCCGGGTCGCACAGGGCCAGGTTGGCCTCGAAGAACGCGTTGATGGTGCCGATGTCCTCCCAGTAGCCGGAGAAGTGGTGGGCCTGGACGTGGTGGGTCTCGGCCATGGCGGGCAGGATGTCCCTGCCGAAGTCCATGGCGTCGGGCAAGGCCAGCCCCCGGTGGAGGGCATCCCGCCGGAACACGTAGATCCCCATGCTGGCCAGGTATCGACGGTCCCCGAGGCCCCAGCGCTCCTGGAGGCTCGACGGCGCGGCGAGCGCCGAGAGGTCCTCGTCGGGCGACGGCTTCTCCCGGAAGCGCCGGACGCGCCCCGCGTCGTCCACCCCCACGATGCCGAAGCCATCGCACCCGCGCCGGTCCACGGCGATGGTGGACACGGTCACGTCGGCGCCGGACCGGAGGTGGGTCGCCACCAGCTCGCGGTAGTCCATGCGGTAGAGGTGGTCGCCGGCCAGGATGAGCATGTGGTCGTAGTCATCCTCGTCGAAGTGCCGGAGCTGCTTGCGCACGGCGTCGGCCGTCCCCTGGAACCAGTCGCCCGTCACCCGGGTCTGCTCCGCGGCCAGGATCTCGACGAAGCCCCGCGAGAACACGTCGAAGTGGAAGGACCGCCCGACGTGGCGGTTGAGGGATGCGCTGTTGAACTGGGTGAGGACGTAGACCGACCGGTAGCCCGAGTTGATCGAGTTGCTCACCGGGATGTCGATGAGCCGGTACTTGCCGCCCAGCGGCACCGCCGGCTTGGCTCGGTGGGCGGTGAGCGGGTACAGGCGAGTGCCTCGCCCTCCCCCGAGGATGACGGTGACGACGCGTTCCGGCATGGCGACCGACCTCTGCCCGAGCGGGGACGCTCCGGCGGCGGGGGGTGGATCGCAAGCTATTCACCTCGCCGCGGTCGTGGGGGCGACCTTCGCCTTCGTCGCAGTCCCGGCCACGACCCTGTCGTGCACGTCTCCCTGTGACGGTCCCGGCTGCTCGGCCTGGTACGATGGCGCCGTCGTCGCCGTCCACCTCGGCGCCGGGGGGGCGTCCGGCCCCCTGGATCCGCTGGAGGCCGACGCCTGGGTGGCCGGAAGCTCGGCCGAGGGACCCGACTGGTCGGTGGCCGTCGGGCCCGGCATCCTGTGGACCGGGATCCCGTCGGTGAGCCGGGTGACGCCGATCTCGCTCGCTGGTGGAGGGGCCCTGTCGCTGCCCGACGCCGCCCCCGAGATCGTCGACCCCACCGGCACCGCCCGCCTCGGCGCCGCCGTCCTCCGCCTCCCCGACAGCGACGGCGACGGGGTGGCCGAGCTGCTGGTCGGCGCCCCGTCCACCCGACGCAGCAGCCGGACCATCGACGATGGAGCCGCGCTGCTGTTCTCCGGCCTCGGCGACGGGTCGACCGGCCAGCTCGGCGTGGCGGACGCCACCCTCACCGTCCTCGGCGAGGAGGCCGGCGGCCGGCTCGGCGAGGTGCTGGCCGGTTGCGGCGACTTCGACGGCGACGGCCTCGCGGACTGGGCCGCCGCCGCTCCCTACGCCGATGGCGGGGTCAGCCAGGCCGGCCGGGTGCTGCTGGTCCGGTCGGGCGACGTGGCCGGCGCCGACCCCGTGCTCGAGGCGGACGCGCTGCCGACCTCCTGGTTCGGGGCCGACATCGGCGCCCGGGCCGGCAACTCCGTGGACTGCCGCAACGACCTGACCGGTGACGGTCTCGCCGACCTGGTCGTCGGCGCCCCCTTCGCCGACGGCGACGTCGAGGCCGCCGGCGCCGTCTACCTCCTGGAGGGGGGAGCCGTCATGGCCACCGGAGGGACCGGACGGCGATTGCCCGACGCCGCCCGGGCCACGCTGTCGGGCACCGTCGCCGAGGAGTGGCTGGGCTGGTCCGTCTCCACGGGAGACCTCGACGGCGACGGGGTGGCCGAGCTGGTCGCCGGAGCGCCGGGCTGGCAGGCGGAGACCGGGCGGATCAAGGGCTGGCGGGTCGACGAC
>RFKJ01000483.1 GCA_003694325.1 Deltaproteobacteria bacterium | reverse complement strand
TCTCTCGAAGGTGGACGCAGCCGTGGCGGCCCTGCCGCGCTCCTGACTCAGTCCGGATCGCACGCGCCGTCGCAGGGATTGATGGCCTCGCCGGTCCGCAGCCAGTGGCCGATCAGCGTCCGCGCCGTGTCGCGGCCGGTGACCGACCAGTGGACACCGGCGTCGGCGTCGGCGGGCACCGCCTCCGTCGGCTCCTCCACCCCGAAGTCGTACTCGAGCAGCGCCGATCCCGAGAACGGAGGCTTCGCCTCCTCGACACCCCAGATGCTCCGGTTGGCCGGCAGGATGTTCCGGGCCCCGTAGGCCCGGGCCATGATGTGGGCCCCCAGGGTGGGGACATAGGCATCCCCGATCCCGGCGAGGAGCAGCACGGGCTTTTGCGGTGTCTGTGCATCGAGGGGCTCGGCGTTCATGAACCGGGCGGTGCCGGCGGCTTCTCCCGGGTCCCACAGGTGCTGCATCAGCCCGATGATGAGGCTGACATCGGCCGGGTCGTCGTAGAGGGACTCCAGCATGACGAGGAAGGGGTAGAAGCCTTCGGATCGCGCCAGCAGCAAGGTGAACGGAGTCCCCGGAACCCCCAGCACGACCTTGTCGAAGTCCAGCGACAGGGCGCCGAGCCCTCCGCCGAGCACCCCACCCTGGGAGATCCCGTAGAAGTAGCTGGTGTCGGGGTCGATGAGGGAACGTCCGTCCACCTGGAGGAGCGGATCGGCGGCCAGCGGTCCCTGGACCAGCCGGGTGAAGAGCTGCTGCTCGACGAAGCCCTGGGCCAGCCCCTCGGGGACCATGGCGAACTTCCCGGGGTCCTCGATGATCATCAGGGTGATGGCCTTGCGGTCGTCCTCCTTCATGCCCGTCCAGTCGACCGCGCCGATGACCAGGCCATTGTCGGATGCCAGCCGGGCAAGGCTGCTGCTGTACGCCTCGGTCCGGTTCCCGAGCAGGCCGTGCCCGAACTGCAGCAGCGGTGCCGGCCGGTCGCCGGTCAGCACCGAGCAGGGCACGCGCAGCAGGAACGGGACGGAGGTGGTGCCGTTTTCGTAGGGCAGGCCGTCGTCGCCCCGGGTGAGCAGCGACCCGGGCGCCTCGTCGGTGCGGTACAGGGGGGCGTCGAAGTGGCCGGTCAGGTCCAGGCCGATGGTCGCGCCGTCGTAGCAGTCGGCGGTGCTGGTCGAGTCCAGGGTCCAGGCCGTTGCCGGGTCGCCGGTCCAGTGCTCGTCGGCCCAGGCCAGCGCCTGCTGCCGGAGGAACAGCGACCGACCCAGGCTCCCCTCGACGCTGGTGGTGGTGAAGCTCCAGGCGAGCTGCAGCTCGTCGCGGGCCACGCCGGCCTGTTCCAGCGTCGGGAAGACCACGGCCTCGTAGCGGTCGACCTGGCGCAGCAGGTCGGGGTCGGCGGTGTCCTCCTCGTCGCGCAGCACCCGGAAGCCGGCCGGGGGGGCGATGGGAGCGCCGGCGTCGTCGACCAGCCCACGGATGCCGACGACGTAGGTCGTGGCGTGGCGCATGGGGACGGCGGGCCGAAGCAGCAGCAGCTCCCGCCCGCTGCCGGCGGCGAAGGCGTCGCGCTCCACCCAGTGCGGCAGTCGCTCTCCGGTCCCGGCGTCGATGATGACCGTCCGGGCGTCGGGATCGGCGTAGGCGCCGATGTCGGTCACCGGGATGGTCCCCGAGAGGCTGGCGTCGGGGAGGTGGACCATCATCGCGCCCAGGGTGGACCAGCCGTCCAGCTCGTTCCAGCGGGTCGGCGTCATGGACACGCCGTCGATGTTCACCGGCATGCCTGCCAGGTCGAGGGCCACCCGGCGGCCGGTGGGTCGGTCCGGGTCGTCGTCGGTGAGGAAGTCGCTGGGAAAGGGCAGCAGGCAGGCGCCGTCGTCGACCGGGTTGCAGGGTCCCCGCGGGCCGAGGTCGCCGGTGGCGTCGTCGACGGTGGCTCCGGAGTCGGGGGCGGTCGCGGTGCAGGCGAGGAGGGCGAGGAGTGGCAGCGGCGTCATGGCGCCGCCATGGTAGCCCCCCGGGTGCAGGTCAGCCCTCGCGGGTGCGACGGCGGCGCTTGCGCCGGGAGGTCCTGCGGGTTCGCTGGCGGGTGGGCACGGCGTTCTTGCGGGCCAGCCAGGTCAGGGAGCGCCGGACGACCCGGAACCGGGCCAGCGGCAGACCGGCTTCGAAGGGTGGGGCATCGTCGGCGTAGACCCGCCACCGCACCTCCGCGCCCTTGTGCTCGATCTGTTCGTGGTTGTTGCCGTGGATGACCAGCCAGAAGCGCAACGCCTCGATGGTCTGGCCGGGGAACAGCGGGGTGGGGTGGTAGCGGAAGAAGTTGAGGGTGCCGGGGTACTGGGTGAGTTGCAGTCCCTGGTCCATCATGCGCTGGCGCAGGTCACTGTTCACCAGGGGGCGTGGCAGGACCAGCTCGGTGCCGACGTGGCGCGCCAGGGTGCGGCCCTCGTTGACCAGGAAGGCCCGGAAGCAGAGCTGGACCTTGGGGCCCCGCGGGTCGCTGTCGATGTGTTCGGGGTCGCCGAAGGGACCGATCCGCTCCAACCGGACCCGCGGATGCCGCGTCCGCCGGAGGACGTCCTCGACGTGGATGTGGCCCATGGGCCGGCTCTTGCCGGCGATGCGCAGGTAGTAGCGGTGGTCCCGGGCCTGGTGGGGGGCGTCCTCGCTGGCCGGGATCTCGATGACGTAGACGGCGTGCCCGGGCGCGATGGCCGACGGTGCGCCGGTGCGCCGGCTCGTCACCTCGTAGACGTTGAACCGCTTCAGGGGCGGCGACACCGACCCCGGGATGACGTCCTCGAGCCAGGAGCGGGTGCCCCCGCCCTTGAGGTCGACGGGCACCCCCCCGTCGATCCGTCCCTCGTCGTCGAGGCCGATGAACAGGCGGCCACCTGCCCCGTTGGCAAAGGCGCTGACCTGCTTGCTGAGCATCGCCAGGAAGGCGCCGCTGACCTTGCGGTCCTTCGACAGCCACAGGGAGCCCTTGAACTCCTGGTAGTCGTACTCGTTGGGGTCGACGGTCTCGAGGAGGTCCTCGGACCAGCGCACATCGTCGGGTCCGGGCGAGGACGGGGCCATGGGATCGGCGTAACCCCTCGGCGCCCCGTCGTTCCGTGGCCGGTGGGGCGCCATTGCCTCCCCCCCGGCGGGCGCCCGCCGCCGGAGCGGGCCTTGTGGGGGGCTCGGCGCTCAGCCCTGCTCGGCGGCCAGCCGTTCTGCCAGCACGCACACCAGCACGGCGCGGATTCCGTCGGTGTCGACGGACCGCAGGGCTCCCATCAGATCCTCTGCGCAGTGCTGCAGCCCGCAGCGGGTCAGCTCGGGCAGGGTCAGGGGCGACTGCAGTTCTCCACGGTGGACGTAGCGCAGCGCCTTGCGCAGGTCTTCGGTGGACACCTCGGTGAGCCCCAGTCTGTGGCGGAACATGCGACCTCCAGCGCGGCCGCTTATCCACCTGTGGAAGCATCCCGTGCTCGGCGACCCTTGCTCGGCGACCCTTGCTCGGCGACCCTTGCTCGGCGACCCTTGCTCGGCGACCCTTGCTC
>RFKJ01000482.1 GCA_003694325.1 Deltaproteobacteria bacterium | reverse complement strand
TGCCCCAATCCATCGAGGTCTACCTGGCGGCCGTCGGCCAGACGGCCGCCACGGCTCAGCCGGGGATCGCCGAACTGATCACCGAGGCCGACATCGTCGTGCAGGCGGTGCTGCTGGTGCTGGTCGGCATGTCGATCGGCTGCTGGGTCATCATCTTCAACAAGGTCGGGCGCCTGCGCCGGGCGGTCCGCCTCGACGCGGCCTTCCTCGACACCTTCTGGAAGAGCCAACGCCTCGACCAGGTCTTCGACCGTCTCGATCGGTTCACCGGGAGCCCGGTGGCCGCGGTGTTTCGCGCCGCCTACGTCGAGCTGTCCCGGCTGACGCGGGACGGTGAGGACGGCAGCCGCGGCGTCGGCAGCATCGCCCTGGGGGCCGAGGAGAACCTGGAGCGCACGCTGCGCCGGGCCATGTCCATCGAGCGCACCGCCCTGGAGCGGATGACGCCGTTTCTGGCCACCACCGGCAGCACGGCGCCGTTCATCGGCCTGTTCGGGACCGTCTGGGGGATCCTGCGCGCCTTCCAGAAGATCGATGCCACTGGCCAGGCCACGGTGGCCACCGTCGGCGGCGACATCAGTCACGCCCTGATCGCCACGGCCGTGGGCCTGCTGGCCGCGATCCCGGCGGTCATGGCCTACAACTACGTCAACAGCCGGATCCGGGTGCTGAGCACCGACATGGAGAACTTCAGCAGCGACTTCCTCAACATCGTGAAGCGCCACTTCCAGGCCAGGTGATCGATGGGGCGCCGAGGTGAACGATGGGGATGAGCACCGGGAGCGATCCGGGCGGCATGATGTCCGAGATCAACGTCACCCCCTTCGTGGACGTGATGCTGGTCCTCCTCATCATCTTCATGGTGACCGCGCCGATGATGACCACCGGCATGCAGGTGGAGCTGCCCCGCGCCGACGCCCCGGCCCTGCCGACCGATCCCGACGACCAGATGATCCTGTCGGTGACGGCCGACGGCCGCTACTTCATCGGCGAACACGAGTTCACCTTCGAGGAGCTGGGTCCCAAGCTCGAGGCCATCGCCCGGAACAATCCGGACCAGGACGTGTTCCTGAAGGCCGATGGCCAGGTCCCCTACGAGACGGTTGCCCGCCTGCTCGCGCTGTGCACCAACGCCGGCATCGCCCGCATGGGCATGGTCACCCAGCCGGGCGTGGGGGACGACTAGGTGAGCGCGGGGACCGGCCTGGGGGCCGCGCACTGGACGGGCGCCGCCGACAAGCGCCCGACCTGGGAATTCGCCGCCAGTGTCGCCCTTCACGCCGCCGTCGTCGGCGCGGTGCTGCTGCTGGGGGGAGGAGACGCGGACGACCGGCCGCTCATCGACCCCCACGACGTGATGATCGTCAGCGCCGTCGCCCTGCCCAAGCAGACCGGCCGGATGCCGGACAAGCCCATGCGGACACCCACCCCCCCGCAAGGCGAGGCCCCGGTCACCGCCCCGCCTCCGCCCCAGGCCAGCGACATGGCCCTGCACACCCCCGAGGCACCCAAGCCCGAGGGCCGTCCCGAGCCGCCGGACCACTCCGTCGACCGCGAGGCCCTGCTCAACGCGGCCCGCCGCCAGGCGCTGGTCGACGCCGCGGCCCCCATCGGCCCGGAGAACCACACCCGCACGGCACCCGACGGGGTCGATCCGGCCGACGCCATCCTCGGATCCGGCGGGGCCGGCATCCACGACCCGGAGCTGGCCCGGTGGAAGGCCGCCGTTGAGGCCGCCATCCGTCGCAACTGGACCCCGCTGCCCGCCACCGTCGCCGCCCACCCGGAGTACGTCGTCTACGTCGTCGTGCCCATCGACGCAGAGGGCCGGCTGGGGACCCCGCAGATCTACCAGGGCACCGGCGATGCCAGCTTCGATCGGTCGGCGCTCCTGGCGGTGATGAAGACCCGTCGCGTCGCCGCCCCCCCCGAGAAGTGGCGCTCCAGCACCGAAGTCGGCGTCGTGCTCGAATTCCCGGCCAAGGCAAGCCAGTGAAGACCAGGACCCCGTTCTCTCTCCGCCCCCCGACCCGTCGCCGCCTGCTCGCCGGCATGGCCGCGGCGATGACCCTGCCCGGCACGGCATGGGCCCAGGATCCGCGCATCCTCATCACCATCGGGGCCCCCGGCGCCAACCGGCTGCCCCTGGCGGTGACCCGTCCCATCGGGGGCGCGACGGCCGGCGACGAGTTCTACGAGGTGGTCCGTAGGGACCTCGCGCTGTGCGGCTGGTTCGATCTCATCGACGAGGAGGCCCACATCGAGCCCCGGGGGACCGGGGTGCAGCCGGGCCGGTTCAGCTTCGAGGACTGGGAGATCCCCGGCGCCGCGGCCCTCGCCAAGACCGTGCTCCGGCCCGACGGAGACCGGTTGCGGGCCGAGGTCTGGGTCTACGACGTGGCCGGCCGCCGCAAGCTCGGCGCCAAGGCGTTCTCGGCCGATGCCGACGCGGTTCGCTCCCTGGCCCACCGGGTCGCCAACGAGATCGTGCTGCGGATCACCGGCCAGCCGGCGCCGTTCGCGACCCGGTTCGCCGTGGCCGGCACCTTCACCGGCAACAAGGAGATCTACCTGGTCGACTTCGACGGGCACGGGCTGACCCGGATCACCCGCAACGGCTCGATCAACCTGCAGCCCGACTGGCACCCCTCGGGCACCCGGCTGGCGTTCACCAGCTATGCCTCGGGCAACCCCGACTGCTACGTCGCCGACCTCGTGGCCGGCCGCATCACCCGGCTGTCGGCGCGCACCGGCATCAACTCCGGCCCGGCCTTCAGCCCCGATGGCAGTCGCATCGCCCTGACCCTGGCCCCGAACGGTGACCCCGACGTCTACATCATCGACGCCCGCAGCGGGGCGGTGATCCAGCGCCTGACCCGGGGGTCCGGCATCGACGTCAGCCCGAGTTGGAGCCCCGACGGCCAGCGGATCGCCTTCGTCAGCGACCGGTCCGGCGGGGCGCAGATCTACGTCGCCAACGCCGACGGTAGCGGGGTGCGGCGGGTCACCTTCCAGGGCAGCCACAACGTCGACCCGGCCTGGTCCCCCGACGGGGACACCATCGCCTTCGTCAGTCGAGATGGCAACTTCGACGTGTTCACGGTCCGCCTGGACGGCACGGGCCTGACCCGGATCACCCAGGCGGCCGGCGACAACGAGGATCCCTGCTGGAGTCCCGACGGCAACTACCTGGCGTTCAGCTCCACCCGGACGGGGAGCCCCCACCTGTGGTTGTCCTCGCGGGACGGGGCCCACCAGGTGCAGCTCACCACCGGCAAGGGCGGCTACACGAACCCGGCCTGGTCGCCGGTCCTGGGGTGGTAGGTGGACACCGCACCGGCCCGCGCCGCCATCGACATCGGCAGCAATTCCATC
Source organism: Deltaproteobacteria bacterium (assembly GCA_003694325.1). Classification (GTDB taxonomy): domain Bacteria; phylum Myxococcota_A; class UBA796; order UBA796; family UBA2385; genus J125. The sequence goes on along the minus strand of RFKJ01000482.1, from coordinate 5,757 downwards.
CTCCTGCTCGTGCGGGCGGCGGATGGCCGGACGCTCCACGACGAGGCCCGCGTCGTCGGCTTGGGCCAGGGGCTCGGCGACCGGGGGCTGTTCCGTCCCGACCGGATGGACGCCGCCGTGGCGGTGCTCGGCGACTACGTCGCCCGGTGCGGCGAGCTGGGCGTGCCCGTCGAGGACATCGCCGCGGTGGCCACCAGCGCCGCCCGGCGGGCCCTCAACGCCCGGAGCTTCCTCGACCGCGTGCGGGCGGAGACCGGCCTGGCCGTGCGGATCATCTCCGGGGAGGAGGAGGCCCGGCTGACCTGGCTCGGGGCGCTGGACGGCCTGGAGCTGGCGCCCGGCCGGACCGCGGTGGTCGACCTGGGAGGCGGCAGCACCGAGGTGGTCATCGGCGAGGGGGCGCGCATCGGTTTCCGGACCAGCCTGGAGCTGGGCAGCGTCCGCCAGACCGAGGCCTTCTTCGGCAACCGCCCCGATCGCGTCGACCCGCGCGACCTCGGCCGTCTCCGCCAGGTGATCGAGGGCGATCTGCAAGCCCTGCGCGAGGTCCCCCGCCCGCGCAGCGTGGTCGCCGTGGCCGGCACCGCCACCACGCTGGCGGCGATGCAGCTCGGCCTCGTGCAGTGGGACCGGGACCGGGTCCACGGCAGCCGCCTGACCCGGTCGGACCTGCGCCGGTTCATCGATCGCCTGCTGGCCAGCAGCCGGGAGCAACGTCGGGCGGCGGCGGCCGTGGCCCCCGAACGCGCGGACTTCCTGCTCGCCGGGGCCTGCATCCTCGAGGCCGTCCTGGGTGCGCTGCACCGCGAGAGCATGGTGGTGAGCGACGGCGGCGTCCGGCAGGGGCTGCTCGTCGATTGACCGCCCCGCGGGCGGGTCACCGGCCGCCGCTCCCCGGCGGACCGCCGCGGCGCCGTCCCCGCCTCCCAGTCGCGGCTACAGGTCGCGGCTACAGGTCGCCGAGGGTGAAGTGGAGCACCCAGCTCGGCTCGCTGCGCTCCTCCAGCCGCGCCGGGTTGGCCCCGACCAGCGCGGCGATGGGGCCCACCGGGGTGGCGATGCGCAGGCCCCCGCCCACCCCGTAGCGCAGAGGCGGGTCCCGGCCCTCCACCACGGAGGTCGGTGCCGGGTCGGGGTCGATGAACCCCACCCGACCCGCGTCGACGAAGCCGACCAGCCAGGTGCTGTCGAAGTCTCCCAGGCCCAGCGCCGACAGCGGCGCCCGCAGCTCGACCGAGGCAGCGACCAGCGAATCGCCGCCGGTGGGGACCCACCGGGTGGGCGAGTCCACCAGGGCGCTGTCGCGAACCAGGGGCTCCAGGGCGGCCGGCAGGTCGACCTCGACCCGCGGCACCTCGTTGGCCGGGCTGACCGTCCCCGGCCGGAAGCCGCGCAGCGAGCCGGATCCCCCGAGCACGAACCGGTCCTCCACCGGCAGGGTGGTCCCCGGTCCCGCCGCCCAGCCGATGCCCCCGTGACCGGACAGCGACAGGGACCATGCCCCCAGCGCCACCAGGCCCTCGATGCGGGTCTCGGCCCGGACCGACACCGTGTCCGACAGCAGGCCGTCGTCCACGTCGAGGAGGCTCGACGTCCGCCAGCCCCGCCGCGGGTCGATGGGGCTGTCCCGGTGGTCGACGACGAGGGCCAGCGAGGGGCCGGTCTGGAGGCGGGAGGCGTGGATGTCGTCGGGCAGCGGGTCGTCGACTCCCGCCAACCCCAGGGCGGCCAGCCAGGGGTCGCCGGCGACCAGGGCGCCGGGGTCGATGTCGTCGAGGCGCCGCCAGCCCACGCCGTAGGACAGGTACAGCTCGTCCCGGGTCCCGATGGGGTTGCCGAGGCCCACCCGGAAGCCCGAGGCGAAGACCCGCCAGCTCCGCTCCTGGAGCACGTCGTTGAGGAGCAGCTCGGTCACCAGTCGCTGGCGCCGGGCCGGGACGTTGGGGGCCTCGTAGCGGACGGAGAGCTTCCAGGTCGGGTTGTCGAGGTCCACCCGCCAGGTGTCGCCCAGCCAGGTGTACCCCCCCTGGCCGACCAGCGACAGGCTCTGGCCCCGTCCGGCGATGTTGCGGTGGGCGAGCTGGCCCCGGGCGGCGATCCCCCGGTCGGTCGCCACCCCGCCGCCGACCTGGAGGAAGATGGACGGTCGCTCCTCGACCTCGACGATGAGGTCGCGCGACCGCGGGTCGGTGCCGATGAGATCGAGGGTGACGGCCTGGAACAGGTCGAGATCGTAGAGGCGCTGGCGGGTCCGCTCCAGGTCGGAGGGGCGGATCGGCTGGCCGACCTCCACCGCCAGCTCCCGGGCAATGACGCTGCGCCGGGTCCGCTGGTTGCCCTGGATCGTGATGCTGCGCAGCCGGACCTGCTCCCCGGGCTGGAAGTCGATGAGGACGACGGCGTCGTCTCCGACCATGGTGGTCCGGAGGGTGGCGTCGGCGTCGATGTAGCCGCGCTCCCGCAGCTCCTCGACCAGCTCCTGCCGGAGGGCATCGATCTCTCCGGGACGGTAGGGCTGGCCCACCAGCCGCCCGCGCAGGGCCTGGACCCGCTCGGCGGTGTCGGGGTCGGCTCCCCGGATGTCGAGGCTCAACAGCCGGCTCCCCACCCCCTCGTCGATCCGCACGGAGACCCGCAGGGGCACCCGGCGTCCCACCGGCCACATCCACCGCGGACGACCGGACACCGCCGCGCCGATCTCCACGTCGGCCTCCAGCCGGCCCTGTCCCCGATACAGCTCGGTCAGCGCGCGCGCCGCCGCGGGCAGGTCGTCGTCGACCACCACCCGCCTCCCCAGGCTCTCCGGCGCCGCCTCCTCCAGGGCTGCGCGGATGGTGGAATCGTCGAGGACCTCGGCTCCTTCGATGTCGTAGCCGGCGACCCGGTGCCGGGGCCCCCGGTCGATGTCGAAGGCCACCACCGCATCGTCGCCCGAGCGGATGACCCGGGCCCGCACCTGCGCCCCGTAGAACCCGCGCCGTTGCAGCCAGCGGCGCAGGGACGCGGTGGCATCGTCGATCGCCCCCGGCGTGAGGCGCCCCCCGTCGGAGAGCCCGGTGACGTGCAGCAGGCGGTCCCCGTGGGGGGCACCCGGACCGGTGGCGATCGCCTCCAGGCGGGGGCCGGGCTCGCCGAGGATGGCCAGCCGCTCGCCCTGCTCGGCGGGAGAGAACAGCAGGGTCACCCGGGCATCGTGGTACCCCTGCTCGGCCAGCATCCGCTGGACCAGCGCGCGCGCGTCGCCCTCCGCCGCGGTGGGGATCCGGTCGCCCACCCGAATCCCCAGCCTGCGCAGCTCCCGGCGCAGCCGTCGCTCGTCGAGGGGAAGGTCTGCGGCGAGGACCACACCGTCGAGGCGGCGCGGCGTGCCCGGCTCGGCCCGGACCCGGATCTCGCGCAGGTTCTCCCCGACGTCCACCACCTCGAGGTCCACGGTAGCGTCGGGCCAGCCGGCAGCGATCAGGGCGGCGCGAACCCGCCGGCTGACCTCCGGGCCGTCGCGGGCCAGGAAGAAGGTCTCGCCGCGGTCCAGCCCGTGCGACGCCTCCACGACGCGCCGAGCGGCCCGGTCGGCGACCTCGACCCGGATCCGGTCGATGCGCGGGGCGGGGTAGACGCGGTAGATCACCCGTACCGCGTCGATGGGTTCGCCGTCGTCGTCGAACGCCAGCCAAGGCTCGGCATCGACCTCCACCGCGGCGAAGGCGCCGGCGCGCATCAGCGACCGGATGTCCTGCCGGACGAGGTCGGGGGCGAGCACGCCCCCCTGGCGGACCCGCAGCAGGGGCTCCAGGTTCTCGCGGGGCAGGCCCCCGCGCGGCGCCAGCAGGCTGACCTGGGCGATGGGCAGCCCGGCCGGCCAGTCCTCGTCCGGGGAGGGCGCCGGGTCGCCGGCCTCGTCCACGGGCTGGCTCCAGGCCGGCCCGGCCCCCAGGACGAACAGGGCCAGGACCTGGACCAGGACCCGGGCCCGGACCCGTCCCCGGCGGCAGGTCACTGGAACTCCCAGCGCAGCACGACCTCGACGCCGTAGGCCCCCCCGATGTCCAGGGCCCGCTCCTGCTCACGGGTGGACCACCATCCCCGGAGGTACAGGCGACGGGCGAGCCGCTGTTCCAGCGCCGCATAGGTGTCGCGGTCCCCGGACAGCCCCTGCTCGATGATGACCCGGCCTCCCTTCCATCCCACGTCCGTCAGGTCGTTTTCGTACAGCAGGCGCAGCTCGGAGCTGACCTCCCCCGAACCCTGCGTGCTGGTGCCGCTGACCAGGTCGAGTCGGTCCGGGCGCAGGGGGTCGAGGAGCGGCTCCAGGCCCCGGATCCGGAACACCCCCTCCTCGGCCCGCTCGAGGAGCCCCGACGACGAGAACAGCACGTCCCCGCCCTCGATGGCCAGGGCCTGGGTCAGCGCACCGGTCCGCTCCAGCTCCTCCCGGGTCATCCCGAACAGCAGCAGGGCGTTGATGTCGGCCTGGGCCAGGCTGGGGGTGCTGCGGGTGGTCGCCGTCCAGTCACTCCACAGCCCCCCGACCTCGGCGTTGATCCGGTATTCCTGGTCGCCACTGCGGACCGTCGTCGTCAACGAGAAGTCCAGCTCGGGATCGAAGGTGTAGGGGTCGACGAAGCGCAGCTCGCCACGCAGCAGCTCGAATTCCCGCTCCTTGAGGTAGACCCGGCCGCCGGGCCGGGCCTGGACGCGGCCGACCAGCCCCGGACGCGAGGTGTCGCCGATGACCCGCAGCTCGGCGCTGGCCTCGAGGTCCCCGACGTTGTTGCGCACGCGAATGCTGTCGTCGGCCTGCAATGCCAGGTCCATGCTGAACCAGTCCCGGGTCTCGGCCTCGACGGCCCCGCCGAGCACCTCGTCGGAGACCTCCAGCATCCAGCTCTCCCAGTCGATGCGGTCGGCGAACAACATCTCCTCGATGTCGATCCGGCCCGAGAGCAGCGGCGCGTCCGCCGGCCCGGCGAAGCTGATCTCGGCGTCCCCGGTCACCGGGGGGAGCCAGTCGAAGTAGCGCACCTGCGCGTCGCGGATGGTGCCCGCCAGGTCGTAGCGCTGGGGCGAGAAGCCGGACAGGGCGATGTCGCCGTGGGCCTCCACCTGCCCCCCGCCCAGCCGTCCGACCATCCGCTCGACCCGGAACCGGTCGGGATCGACCCGCAGGCGGCCGGTGAGGTTCTCAAAGGTCCCGGGGAACCAGTCGCCGCGAATGGTCGCCCCGGCGACGTCGATGGTCAGCTCCGGGTGCACCCGGCCGTCGCGGCTGGCGGCGGAGATCCGCACGTCGGCCAGCCCGTCGGCGCGCTCCAGCCCAGGCACGACGAGGCGCAGCAGGTCGAGGTCGACCACCCCGCCCCCGTCGAACCGGGTCACCCCTCCCGACCGCCGCTGGCCGGCCAGCCGCAGGTCGGTGTCGCCCCCGCGGAGGTGCAGGCCGGAGAGGGCGTAGTCCTCGCCTCGCTGCTCCCAGGACCACGGCCCGACCGTGGCGAGGTCGTGGCGGCCCCATCGCAGCAAGGTGTCGGTGAACTCGGCGGTGATCTCCACCGGGGTGGGGGTCTCGCCGAAGGCCCCCGCGATGTGCGCCTCGCCACTGGCCCGGGCCTGCACCGGGCTGCCGTCCGGCGCCTCGGGCCACACCGGGTCGAGGGCGAAGTCGTGCAGCCGGGCATCGATCTCGTAGGGCTGGGCGCCCCACAGGCCCAGGCTTCCGGCCACGGCGAGCTGCGAGCCCGTGCCCGGCGCGCCGCCCGG
>RFKJ01000481.1 GCA_003694325.1 Deltaproteobacteria bacterium | reverse complement strand
CGCAGCCGCAGCCGGCCCCGTCCCCGGCTCGGGCGTCTTCGTCGCCACCTCCGCCCCCGCTGTCCTCGTCGAAGCCGGCATCGCTGCCGTCGGGCCACCCCGTGTCCTCCGACCCCGGCTCGATCCCCATGGCCTCGGTGTCGAGCTGCACCTCGAACAGGCGCACCGTGTTCAGGCGATCCCAGCTCACCAGCAGGGTGTCGCCGCTGCGGGCCAGCCCGGGTCGGTGCCCGCCCTCGGTGGTGCTCAGGTCGACGTGGCTGATGGCCATGCTCTCGACGAGCTGCAGGTCCTGGTCGAGGATGGCGAGGTGGACGTTGCCGGTGTCGCCGCCGATGCTGTCGTCCCGGACCATGAAGGCCAGCAGGAAGTAGTCGCCGACCGCCAGCAGGTCCTGGGGCCAGTAGGGGCGCAGGGTGCCGCTGGTCACGTCGAGGCGGTGCATGTCGGACAGGGCCAGCGACGAGGACAGCTCGCCGACCTGGATCCCCGGGGTGGAGCCGGTGGTGCCCGCGCTGATGATCACCCGGTCGTTGTCGGGGTCCGGGAGCAGGGCGCCGCCGGTCATGACCAGCTCGCCGTTGATGGGCTGCGGCGTGCCGGGTCGGGCGTCGTCGGACAGCGGGTAGAACAGGACCTGCTGGGCACCGAAGTGCTGGAAGGTGACCCCCTGCAGCAGGTCGGAGCAGATCGCCGCCATGTCGTTGTGGGCGTTGGTGGGGACCCGCTCCTCGACCGGGGCCGACGCCTGGATGGTGAAGTCCGGGTCGAGCCGGTGGGCGTAGGCGCTGTCGTTGGGGCTGTCGAGGTTGGCCGAGGCAAGGTGGAGGAAGCCGCCGTCGGGACAGCGCTCGATGGCGTGGTCCACCAGGCTGCCGTCGTGGGTGATGTCGACGATGCTGTCGTGGACGAGGGTCCAGGACCCGTCGGCGCCGACCAGCTCGGCCACGTGGTAGTCGCCGTCGAAGGCGAAGGTGATCCGCCAGCCCTCGGGGCCGGGGAAGATGCGGACCCAGTTTCCCCCCTGGCCGAGGTCGAACTCATGGGTCACGCCGAGCACGAAGCTGCCGGCGTGGGCCGGAGGGGACAGCAGGGAGAGCAGGAGGGGCAGCACGGCGACTCCGGGGTCGGGGGCAGCCTAGCGTCGTGGGGTGATGCCGTCAGGAGGGCCGCAGCGTGCCGACTGTCGGCTCCACCCGCGCCGTCGCTGAGCTTGAGCCGGTTGGTGAGCATGGTGGCGCCGCCGCCGGCGCGGCTCGGCGACCGGTGTGGCGTCGGCACCTGAACCGGCTTCGCGTCCCCCGACATTCGACGATGGTTCCCGTGTGGATGCCGGCACGTGCGACAACACCGGCGTGAACGGGTTGAACATCTCAAGTGTATCGGCGGTTTGCGCCGGTTCGAGTCCAGGGGCATCCATCCAGAGCCGTCCGTGAGCTCCGCCACCGCTCCAGCCCGGCCTGAGGTGTGGCCCCGACGTCGCGGGAGACGTCTGGCCGGGCTCCAGCGGGTACGCTGCCGGCAGCCACGGCGAACTCGTCCTGCCCCGGCACCCTGGCCACCTCGAAGCACTCCCCCGGCGATCGCAAGCGAGCGATGCATGAACGTGCCCGCTGTCAACGAGTCGTCGCGTCGACAGCCCGTGCACTGGCACACACGGGGCCGACACCGAAGGGGCCACCGTCAATCACCGGATGGATCAGGCCCAGATCCTGACGGCGACGATCCTGGGTGGCGCGGGGCTTGTAGAGCGCGAGGTGTTCGTGGTACAAGACAGGCACTTCTCAGAGGACCAGGGGTATGACCATGCGAAGCTCGCTCACTCGCTCGCTCACTCGCCGCGCTCGCGTTGGTGACAGCGGCCGGTGTCGGCGCTGACGCCCAGGCCGATCCGATCTGTCCCATCGAAGCCTGCGAACCCGACACCTCGCTCCCCTGCAACGACATCTGCGTCCCGGTGACGGTGGGATTCAAGACGCGCATGGTGTGCAACGTTGACGTGACGGACGGCACCGACGGGGACGCGACAGCCTACGCCGTCGCCAACGCAGCGAGCGTGAGCCTGACCCCCTGCGACTCCTACGAATACTGTGCCTTCGGCAACGACAACTCTGGCAAGGCCTTCTTCTGCGGGTGGGACGACTACGACAGCACGCTCGTGGGCGTCGACCTGCTGGGTGGCGATGGCGACGACTACCTCAGCTTCGTGTGCGAAGACGGGGTGAACCCACCCGAAGACGTGTACATGCAGGAGTGGCCTGGCTACTCCATGACCGGTACCTTCATCGGGCGGATCAACGGTGGGGATGGCGACGACACCATCATCGGGTCGCGCAGGGACTCTGTCGACTACCAGGACAGCCTCAACGGCGGCAATGGTGCCGACAAGATGGCGGGGCTTCAGGGGAACGACGCCATGGATGGAGGTGGCCACGCCGACCAGATGTGTGGCGGCGAAGGCGACGACGGCATGCCAGGCGGAGGTGGTGCGGACACCATGTGCGGCGAGAACGGAGAAGACCACATCGTGGCCGGGTTTGCTGACGATGTGCTCGTCGGGGGAAACAACGCGGACTGGTTGGACGGCGGTCCGGGCACGGACGAGTGTGACGTCACGGCTGACGACGACCCATACTCGTGTGACGCAACGACCACCCGTACCTGCGGCACCGGTGGAGTGATCGAGTGCCCCATCTGACCCTGGCAGTGCCCGCGATGGCCGTCCTTGGTGCCTGCTCAGGTGCGTCGCCGTCAAGCGGCGACACGGCTGTCTGCACCGAGTCGACATGGTACGCGGACGTTGACGCTGATGGCTACGGAGCGGGGCCGGCTGTCACGTCCTGTTCCGCCCCGGCTGGCCACGTAGCCGTCCCCGGCGACTGCGACGACGGGGACGCGATGGTCCACCCCGGCGCGGATGAACTGTGCAACGATGTCGATGATGACTGTGACGGCGATGTCGATGGCCCGTCGGCGCTCGACCCGTCGACCTGCTACCTCGACGAGGATGGCGACGGCTATGGTCGGCCGGATGTGTTCTACGAGACCTGCAACTGCGCAGACCTCTACTCGCTGGATGCGGGCGACTGTGACGACGGGGAGGCGACGGTCCACCCGGGCGCGACGGAGGTCTGGTACGACGGCATCGACCAGGACTGCGATGACTGGTCGGACGCCGACGCGGATCGCGACGGTCACGACGCGACCTCGGCAGGCGGCGACGACTGCAACGATCAGGACGCGGCCATCCACCCCGACCAGGACGAGGTATGTGGCAACGGCGTCGACGATGACTGCGACGGGCTGCCGGCGGATTGCGGCCTGTCGGGCTGGGTCTCCAGTGACCACGCCACACTGGATGTGTACGGAGGTGGGGAGTGGAGCGGTCTGACTGTCGGCGGCCCGACCGACGATCTGGACGGAGACGGAAGCCCCGAGGTACTGCTGGCGCACTGGGGCAACCCCCACTACGAAGGTGATGATGGCTCTTCGAAGGCGGACATCCTGGAGTTCCACCTCGTGTCGGCGGCCGGGGGCGGTGCCCAGGAACTGAGTGCTGTGTCCATCGCCTCGTTCATCGCGCCGACACGGGCCGGCCACTGGGAGACGAACTGGCCCGGTGGTGTCACCGATACGGACCTGGATGGCGACGGCCATGCCGACTACCTGTTGGGTGCCGGCAACCTGAACTGGGACGACCTCGGTTCGCCCGGCCGCATCTACCTGGAGTACGGCCCGGCGACCGGTGTGGCGACCCTGTCGGTTGCGTCGGCCGTGACCGCGCCCACGGCGGAGCTGGCCATCGGGAGAGCACCGTTCGCCCTGACTTCCTCCGATGGTGCGGGGCACTTCGTGCTCGCGGCGCCGGTGGGTGTCAACCTGCCGGGGACGACGCGACAGGTCGTGCTGTTCCTGGATGAAACGCACTTCGGTGGCAGCCGATCGGCGGCCGACGCCCCTGCGCTGTGGTTCGACGCCGACGAAGAGCTGGTCTTCACCCGGTTCGACGACGTCGGGGACGTGGACGGCGATGGTGTGGCCGACATGCTGCTCACTCGCCAGTCCAGCGCCAGCGTCTACCAACGCACCCCCATGCTCTTTCTGGGCCCGCTCGATGCCGACATCACCACCGGTGACGCCGACCTGCTGTTCATGGATGAACATCGGCCGCGGACCATGGACTCCGGGGCGGTGATCTGTCCTGCGGGTGACGGCGGTCGGTACGTGGTGGTGACGCGGATCGACTACGATGAGGGCGGCAGCCTGCTCTCGATGCGGTACGACTTCCACGCCTGGACCGGTGCGGGCATCCAGAGCATGGACGACGCCATCTCGTCCTGGCTGGACGCCGGGGACTCGCCTGGCGTCAGCGCCTGTGGTGGCGATGTCAACGACGACGGGATCGCCGAGATGCTGATCGAACAGGAATCGACCTCGGCGCTCGCCATCGATGGAAGTGTCCCGGACGGCGTGATGGTGGACGTGCCGGATGCCGGGGTGTGGTTGTTGGAGGATGACTACACCGCCGTGTTCTTCCACCCGGACAGCGTCACCGCTTCGTTCGGCGACGCCGCGACCCTCGGTTCGGACTTCGACGGGGACGGCTTCGACGACGTGATCTACAGCCTCCGGACGGGGGGCGATGACCGTGGCTGGCTGCAGGTGCTCCGATTCGATGGGGGGCCGACCGGTCTGTGATCGGCTTCACGGCTCCCACCGCGCGCGAACGCCGACCCATCGCCCCGGAAGGCTGCGCCGGTTCTTCGGGGGGCTGCGCCAGCCCCCTCCTCACCACGCCGGCGCGTTCCAGTCGATCTCGGTGTAGGCGCTGCAGTCCAGCGCGTCGGGGTCGGCCGCTGCGGCTTCGAAGCGGGCCGCCCGGTCCGTGCAGGTGGCGTCGACGCCGCCGACCTCGGCGAGATCGCGGTCGGCGGCGTCGGCTTCGAGCAGCCGCTGCTCCCAGGCCCAGGTCCCGCATGCGTCGAGGAAGTCGTCCTCGTCGACGTAGCCGGCGGCCTCCCAGCCGACCCCCCAGTCGGCGAGGCAGCCGCCGTACAGGGTGGCGGCCGCGTCACACATGGAGGCGCAGGGGTCCGGCGGGGAGGCGCAGGCGATGACCAGGGCCAGGAGCATGGGGTCGCTCGGGGCAGGTTGGCTCAGTAGAACGCGATCGAGTTCGGAGCGAGGCTGGTGCTGATGGGGCTGTCACCGGTCAGCGAAGTGCAGGTCTCGATGTCGTAGACCATGGTGCCGGCGGTGGCGTGGTCGGGGTCGATCCAGCCCCAGTTGGCGGCGACCCAGGCCTCTCCGT
>RFKJ01000480.1 GCA_003694325.1 Deltaproteobacteria bacterium | reverse complement strand
GCCGGGCGCGGCGGGCCGGGTCGTCGAGCAGTGCGAGCACCCGGTCGGCCATGGCGTCGGGGTCATCGGCCAACTCGAGGTGCTCCCCCGGCTGGCAGGCGATGCCCTCGGCCCCCTTGGTGGTCGACACGATGGCCCTGCCGGCGGCCATGTACTCCAGCAGCTTCAGCCGGGTGCCACCGCCGGCGAACAGCGGGCAGAGACACAGGTCGGCCGCGGCGACGTGGGCCGGGAGGTCCTCGACCGGGCCGGCGAACACCATGGCCGGGTGGGCGTAGTAGGCGGGCGGGTTCTGCCCGGCCACGAGCACTCGGATCTCGGGGCGCTCCGACAGCAGGCGTGGAAGGAGCTGCTCGGCGATGAACCGCACGGCCTCGGTGTTGGGCCAGTAGTGGAGGGTGCCGTGGAAGAACAGCAGCGGGGTGTCCGGCGCGAGCCCGTAGCGGGCCCGGATCCCGTCGCCGCGGGCCCGGGCGAACGCCTCGGCGTCGACGCCGTGGGGGATGACGGTGATCTTGTCGCGAGGCGTGCCGGCCGCCGCCATCCGCCTCCGGTCGTCGTCGCTGACGGCGATGACCTCGTCGGCCAGCCGGAGCAGCAGTTGCTCCACCACCCGGATCCGGCGGGTGTCGTGGCCGAACTCGGCGAGCCGGTCCCACTCGACGTTGTGCTGGACGATGCTGGACCGGGCGGGCTTAGGACGCCCCCGCAGGCGGCGAAGGGCCGTCAACGACCGGGAGGCGATGAAGGCTGGCGCGCCGTAACCGGGGAACTCCGCCTGGAACCAGTCGATGTTCTCGGCCGCGCCCACCGCGGCGGCGCGCAGCCACCACGCCGGGTCGAAGATGGGCCGGTACAGGAAGTGCTCCTCGCGGGGGTAGCCGACCGCGTCACAGAGCCGGCTCGACCAGGCGCCGAGGCGGGGCAGCGGCGGCCACTCCTGGGCGGCGCGTACTCGCGGTGGATACGGAACGTGCTCCACTCCCGACGCCGTGTACCGCAGGTATCGGTCCCGGTCGTCGGTGACGATGCAGGTGGTGACATCCCGCGCGGCGAGGTGCTCGGCGGTCCGCACGATCTTGACGGCCGCTCCGTGGTTGGTGGGGAACAGGTCACCGCGGGTGAGGATGCAGACGCGCATGGGGTTCCGGTCCGGTGAGCGGGTCAACATAGCCTTGCCCCGGCGCCTGTCGGCCCCGTCTCGGCGCACCGGGCGTCCGGGGCCCGAGGTTCGCGGTCGGGCGGGGCGCTATGCTCCAAGGGTCACCGTGCGGCCCGGTGGTGGACGGCCCCACCCCTCAGGGGCCGGCTCGGCAGACAGGAACCGGAATGCAGCGACGCCCCCTGATCGCCTGGCTCGGAGATGAACCCCCCTCGGAGCTGACCCGCGCCCTCGGCCGGTCGGCCACCATCCGGGCGGGGTGGGAGCCCGGGGCCCGGGTCGCTGCCATGTGGTCCCACGCCGACCCGTCGGTGCTCGGGGTCCTCCCCGCCGGTGCAGACCGTCCGGCGGTCCTCGTGGCCTGCCACGACGCCCCCTCCCCCGAGCTTCGTCGCCGGTGGGAGGGCGAGGGCGCCGACCAGGTCGTGCCGGTGACCGCCCTGGCCGCGACCCTGCTGGAGTGGCTGGACGGGGCCCGGGCGGTCGTCCGGGGCGATGATCCGCCGACCTTCAACCCCCAGCGGGTGCGGAACACGGTGGACGATGCCGAGTCCTCGCTGGCCGTGCTGACCGGCCCGGTGGTGGTCGACGCCGCCGATCCCTTCCCGCCGCTGCGCCTGGGCGCCGACCCGGTCGTCGAGCGGGACGATGTCCGGCGATACGTCACCGCCCTGGACCGCTACCTCGCGCGGCGGGACGAAGTGGTGCGGATGCTGGGCGAGGACGGGTTGACCCGGTTCCTGGAGCTGACCCATCTCCGCGAGCAGGTCCCGGCGAGCCTCGGAGGCCGGACCCGGTTGGACCCCTACGGGCGGGGGCGGGCCCTGGAGGTGCCCGACTGGCGGATCCTGGTGCGCCGGATGAAGCCCCGGACCCGCGAGATCGAGGTCAGCGAGGGGCGGCTGTACGCCATCGGCACCGACGGCGTCGTCCTGGTGACCCTGTTCGCCGCGGCCCCCCGGCAGCGGTTGCTGGTGGACCTGCCGCTGGACCCCGACACCAACGTGCAGTTCATCTACGAGGCACGCTGGCAGCGGCGCGTCGCCGCCCGGCGGTGGCACGTCGGGGCGCTTCTCGTCGAGATGCGGCGCCGTCGGCTCGACGAGCGCTGACCGGCCGCCCCCCCCACCCCGTCGCCGGGGCCGAGCCCGGCGGGGGTGCTGCCGTCGCGCATCCAGCGTTATCCTCGCACCAGCCGGCCCCGCGTTCCCCGCTGATCGCGTTCCCTCCCGCCCCGAGCCCGCGCCCCATGAAGCACCGCCTCGAAGACCTCAGTCGCCGTGTCCGCGGCCGTGGCCCCCGGGTCGGCCTGGTGTCGACCTGGGACGTGGAGAACAACGCCGTGCGCATCCTCGCGGCCACCCTGCGGGCGGCCGGGTACCACGTCGCCGAGATCTACTTCAAGGACTGGGTCAGCAACGCCCTCGACCCGGCGACCGACGAACAGCTCGAAAACCTCGCGGAGGTCTGCCGGCGGGAGGAACTGGACCTGGTCGCCATCTCGATCCGGGCCAGCGCCTACGCCAACTCGGCCCGCACCCTCACCGAGTACATCCACGATCACCTGGAGCTGCCGGTGTTGTGGGGCGGCATGCACCCGACGCTGCTCCCTGCGGAGTGCCTGGATGTCGCCGACATGGTGCTGAAGGGCGAGGGCGAGCTGGCCCTGCTCGACCTGTGCAATCGCCTGCGCGACGGCAGCGACGACCTGTACGGGACCCGCAACGTCGACTTCCGACTGTCGGACGAGGAGCGGGTCCGCAACCCGCTGCGCCCGCTCGTCACCGATCTCGACTCCCTGGAATACCGCGACTACACCACCCACCAGCACAAGTACTTCATCTGGGGTCGGCGAACCAGCGTCGGCGACCCGATGCACGGCGACCCGGTGTTCCAGATGATGGGAAGCCGCGGCTGCATCTACAAGTGCAGCTACTGCTACAACAGCACCTACAAGAAGGACATCTACCCCGGCCAGAAGTGGTTCCGGGTCCGTTCGCCGCAGAGCATGGTCGACGAGATCCGCCAGGCACGAACCCACTGGAACATGAAGCGGATCCGGTTCGACGACGAGGTGTTCAACTTCCAGATGGGCTGGCTGGAGGAATTCTGCCGGATCTACCCACGGGAGGTGGGCCTGCCCTTCGAGATCTTCATCGAGCCCAAGCTGGTCAACGAGACCCGGATGACCATGCTGCGGGACGCGGGCCTCGTCAGTGTCTACATGGGGATCCAGTCCAGCGAGCGGGTGACCGGTCACCTCTACGACCGGCGGGTGAAGAACCAGTCGATCAGCGATATCGCCGCCCTGTACCACCGTCTCGGGATCAAGCCGCACTTCCAGCTCATCTTCGACGATCCGGTCAGCACCGAGGAGGACAAGCGCAAGCTCTTCGAGATGATCTCGACCTTCCCGCACCCCTATGATCTGTACCTGTTCAGCATGACCGTCTTTCCCGGCAGCGAGCTGAACCGGAAGCTGCTCGACTCCGGGCTGATCTCCGAGTACGACATCGATGGGCTGCACAACACCCGGATCTTCTACCAGCACCGGGTCAACCTCGCCTACCCGCGACCGGTGGAGGACACCTTCTGGATCGCCCTGACCCAGATGTTGTCCAAGCCCTTCGTGCCGCGGGCCCTGCTGCGGGAGCTGGCCCGGAGCGAGACGCTGAAGCGCCATCCCTGGCCGCTCATCCAGATGGCCCACGCGGCCAACTACGTCAAGATGGGCGCCACCGCGGCCCGGATGGTCGCGCGGGGCGAGATGACCTCCACCCTGGTGCGTCGATGGTTGTCCTTCGACCGGGTGATCACCACCTGAAGCGGTGGCCGGGGAGGACATCATGCCGGCGATGCCCTGGCCGGTCCCTGTTGCCTGCAGAGGGGCCGACCCGATCCCCGAGACCGTGGACGTCGCGGTGGTGGGGGGCTCGCTCGCGGGCCTGACCGCGGCGCGACTGCTGGCCGAGGGGGGAGCGTCGGTGGCGCTCATCTCCGACGGGCCGCTGGGGGAGCCGTCCCTGGCGGCCCCGGGGATCGTGCAGCAGGATCTCGGCGAGCATCCCCATCGGCTGGTGGCGGCCGTGGGGCAGGAGGAGGCGCGCGCCATCCACCGGTTCCTCGTGGAGAACCGCGAGCTGCTGCAGCGAGGCGGGTGGTTCCTGCGCACCGGCAGCCTGGTGGTGGCGGCCATGGAGCACGAAGACCGGGAGCTGGTCGAGGGCTTCTCGGTGTGCGAGTCATTGTCGTTGGCGGCCACGCTGCTGTCGGCGGAGGAGGTCTGCGACCGGTTGTCGGCCACCGGCTTCGGGCCGGGTCGGTTGCAGCCCGACGATGGGGTCATCGAGCCGGGAGCGGTGGAGGCGGCGATGGTGGCAGGCGCCCGCGCCGCCGGCGCGGCCCTCTGTCCCGGTCGACGCATCACCGGGGTCGAGGACCGGCGAGGCGGAAGCCGCCTGCTGTGGGGCGACGGGGCGGTCCGCGCCGACGTGGTCGTGCTGGCCGGCGGATTTCGCCTGGCATCGGCCTGGCCGTGGTTCTCCGACAAGCTCTACCCGGTGCGACACCAGTGGATCGCCACGGCACCGGTCGCGCCGGGCCGCCTGCGGCTCCCGGTGAGCGGCCAGCATGGATTCAGCACCTGGCGCCAGCTCGGCGACGGCCGGATCGTGGCCGGGGGAGGGCGGTTCGCCAGCCCCCACCTGGCGATCGGCGAGACCGATGCCGACGTCATCGACCCGCGGGTCGACCACGTGCTGCGGGCCAACCTCGGACGGTTCTTTCCGGACCTCGCCGACGTGGCCATCGACCACGCCTGGGCCGCCATCGCCACCCATACCTGCGATGGACTCCCGATCATCGGCCCGTTGCCGGGGCGGGTGGACCTCGTCGCCTGTACCGGCTTCCACGCCCATGAACACGCGCTGGCGATCCGGGCCGGCCAGGTGGTGGCCGAGGGGCTGTTGACCGGGCGGGCCCCCGGGATCCCTCGCACCTTCCGGGCCGGCCGGATGGTCTGAATCGCCGGCGGGTCGAGGCCGTGCCCGCGCGCGCGGCCGGCGGGGATGGCCGGAGTGCCCGCGTGATGGAACAGGGCGTTCCGGATACTTGGACGAGAGGGGTGGGCCGAAACCCCGGCATTCGGTCTACCGTAGCCCCGTCTCAGGCGTGCCCTCGTGGTCTCCCGTCTTCTGCCCTCGCTGCTGGTCGTGGCGGGCTGCGTGACGCAGCCCGCACCGCTCGACATGTGCGTCGAGGTCGCCGACGAGCCGGCGAAGGCGCGTCGCCCGCCTCCATCGGGCCTGATGTACGAGGTCTACGTGCGGTCCTGGCAGGACAGCGACGGCGACGGGATCGGCGACCTGGCCGGGGTGGTGGAGCACCTCGACCACCTCGAGGCCATCGGGGTGCGGACCCTGTGGCTGATGCCCGTGTTCCCGAGCCCCTCGCGGGCCGGGTACGATCCGGTCGCCCTCGACTCGGTTCGCCCCGACTATGGCGACGAGGCGGACCTCCTCGCGCTGTTCGACGCCGCCGCCGCTCGCGGCATCGACGTCATCCTCGACGCGCCGGTGAACCACGTCTCGGACCAGCACCCGTGGTTCCAGGCCGTGGTGGAGGACCCCGACGCCCTCGAAGCCGACGCCTTCCTGGTCAGCGACCGGCAGTGGGACGAGCTGCGGTGGTATCCGCTGGCCGAGGACCGTTGGTACTACGCATATTTCGGCGAGGAGATGCCGGACCTGGACTGGACGAGCCCCCTCGTGGCCGACTCCGTCCCGGCGGATCTGGGGCAGTGGCTGGACCAGGGGGCGGGCGGCTACCGGTTCGATGCCGTGCGACAGCTCGTCGAGGACGACGGCGCCATCGCCGACACCGAGGTCGGCCACTGCACGCTGGCCTGGCTCTATGCCCGCCTGGGAGGGCGCCGGGGGCTGGTGTTCAGCGAGGCCTGGAGCGAGGATCTCGACGAGGTGCTGCCGTACCTGGGCACCGAGGACCGACCGGAGGCCGACCTGTTGCTGGGCATGCCCCGCCGGCGCGCCATCGCCGACGCCTTCCAGCAGGCCGATCGCGCGCCACTGGTCGTCGAGCTGCTCGCAGAGGCCGACGCCGGCGTGCTCGAACGGATGGCGACGCCACTGGGCAGCCACGACCTGCCGCGGCTGGCCGACATGGTGCCGGAGGCGGCCCTGCGCCGGGCCTGGATGGTGCTGCAGCTCACCCTGCCCGGCGTCCCGGTGCTGTACTACGGCGACGAGATCGACCTGTACAGCACCGATGTCGACCAGCAGCAGGACCAGCCCTGGCGCGCGCCGATGCCCTGGACCGCCGATGCCTGGGGGGGCTTCAGCACCAGCACGCCGTGGATGGCGCTGGCCGACGGCTACGCCGAGGGCTTCAACGTCGCTGACCAGTGGCAGGATCCGTGGAGCATGCTGTCCCTGGTCGGGGCCCTGGCCCGCCTGCGGGAAGCCGTCGATGCCCTCGACCACGGTGCGCTCATCGTCCACGACACCCATGACCGCGCCGTGCTGGCCTTCGAGCGCCGGGCGGACGATGCCGACGACGCCGTGATGGTGCTGGTGAACCTGGGGGACCGGGCCATCGACGAGGTGGCGGTGCCCACCCTGGAGCGCGTAGCCTGGTTCGACCTGACGGACGGGGGGGTCGAGCGGGATCTCGGGACCGGCGCCGTGGGCCTGCCCCCGCTCGGCTACCGGGTGCTCAGCGCCGCGCCGTTGCCGGACCTCGCGGTGCCGGGACCCGTCCCCCGCTGATCACCCGGCTGGCCGGGGTCACCGGGCGCGGCAGAAGTCCGCCGTGCCGGCGGCGGAGGTGCAGATCTGGAGCGCGAGGTCGGCCGGGCGACCTGCGGCCCGCAGGAAATCCAGCCACTCCCGGGCGAAGTCCTTCGTCCAGCCGCGGTACTCCTCCGACTGCCACTCCAGGTCCTCGTCGGGGTGGGCGCGGTATTCCCGGTCGGCGGCGATCCACAGCTTGTACGCGGCCTGGGTGCGGAGTCCCATCAACGCGGCGACGTTGTCGACGTGGGCGTCACCCTCCCAGACCTGCTTGTTCTCCAGCGCGACATCGGCCCAGTGGATCGCATCCTCGCCGTACTCCACCGGATCGGTCTGGTAGAGGTAGACCGCGTAGTGCATCGCCAGGGTGGGGTCCGCGCGGCTGATCTCGGTGAGGTGGCGCTTGACCAGTCGGGCCCACTCCTCGCGGTCGCCACGGCTCTGGGCGTTGATGATGAGGACCTTGCTGGCCTTCTCCTTGTCGGTCTGCAGGCGGTCGGTTCGGACCCGCAGGTCGAGGCAAGCGATCTGGCCGGGGCTGAGCTTGCCGAGCATGGCATCGGGTTCGATGGCCACGAGGTCGTCGCAGGAAGCCTCTTCGGCTGCCTGGGCAGCGGCCTGGAGCTGGGCCAGGGCCGCCTGCTCGGCCGCCCGGCGGGCCTCCTCCTGGGCCGCCAGCGCTGCGGCGCGGCGGGCCTCCAGCTCGGCGGCGTCGATGACGTCGGTGTCGGCGACCGCATCGCCGCTGGCCGAGGACCCGGCATCGCTCGCCGTCCCCCCGTCGCCGGTCCGGGCGGGGGTCCCGTCACCCGACGGCAGGGGAGCGGGCGTGGGGCCGGCGGCGGCGACCGCTTCGTCGTAGCGGTTGAGGAGCTGGCGGGCCTCCAGCACCTCGGGCAGGGCCACCGCCCAGGTCAGGGTGATCTCCTTGTCGCCGAACTCGTCGATGAACGCCTCCAGGGCCGCCCGGCCCTCCGCTCCACCCTGCTGGGCCGAGGCCAGCGTGGCCTGCCAGAAGGCCGCGGCCTCGGCGCGCATGAGCGATTCCATGTCCTCAAAGCGTCGATCCCGCCGTTGCTTCGACCAGGCCGCCAGTTGTTCGTCGGTGGGGCCGTCCTCCAGCCAGCTCCCGGCACCGACGACGAGGTCGCCGTGGGATGGGTCCCCCAGCAGGCCGGGATGCAGCGGGGTGCCCAGCATCCGCCCGGTCCACTCGGTGTAGGCGTTGGCTTCGGCGAGGGTGAGGTGGCCATCGGGCTGCCCGTCGAGGATTCCGTCCGCCCACCCGCGGAGCCCCCCGAGGGCCGTCCAGGTGAAGGTGCCATGGCCGGCATCGGCCCAGGTGTCGACCGGGCCGTCGCCGACCGACGCGGTCCAGACGACCACCCGATCGTCGTCGGTCACCGGCTCGGTGGCCGGCGCCTCGAAGCGGGTTCCCGGCACCAGCTCCAGGCCGTCGCGGCCCCGTCCGTCGAAGGACGCGTCGAGGACGATGACGAGGCGATCGGCCCGTCGTCGCCGGAGGAGGCGCTTCACCGCGGCTTCGAGGGTGATGCCGTCGGTGCCGAGGGCGTCGGCCGCGGCTTCGCGGGTCAGCAGGGTGCGCTGTCCGCCGGTGGCGGCGGTCATGGCGCCGTGTCCCGAGAACACCAGCCACAGCGTCCCGTGGCGGCGCACCCGGGACCCGGCGCGGCGCAGCGCCCGGTACACGGCGGTGGCGTCCGGATCTTCGAGGAGGGTCAGCCGGCTGCTGCGGACGCCGATGCTCTCGGTCAGCCACGACTTCCAGGCCTGGGCGTCGGCGGTGGCGAAGGTCGCCTGGGGAAGCTGGTCGTAGCCCTCCACGCCGATCACGACGGCGGCATCGCGGGTCGCGCTGAGCCCGGAGTCGGGCGCGCGGTCGACCGATGGCACGTCACCGGCGGCGGCGGTGCCCGGCAGGCAGAACAGCGCGAGGCTGGCGGAGGCGAGGAGATGGCGGCGGATCATGTCGTACCCGAAGACCGTGGCTGGCAGATGCTGCCACGTCTCGGCCATCCTTGGGGAGCCCGGCCGGTCCGGACCACGCGCGAGAGCGTGCGGGTCGGCGCTCCCCGGGGGCCGAAGCGGTCCGGGCGGATGGCGCACGGCCGTCGGCGCGGCCCGCGGGGCGGCGGGCGGTGCTACTTGCGCTGGAGGTGCTCCGACAGGCGCGGCATGATCTCGACAAAGTTGCAGGGCTGGTGGCGGCTGTCGAGCTGGTACACCAGGATCTGGTCCCAGGCGTCCCGGCAGGCGCCCGTGGATCCGGGCAGGGCGAACAGGTAGGTGCCGCCGGCCACCCCGGCCGTCGCCCGCGACTGGATCGTGCTGGTGCCGATGCTCTGGTAGCTCAACCAGCGGAACAGCTCGCCAAACCCCGGAAGCTCCTTTTCGTAGACGGCGTGGAAGGCCTCGGGGGTGACATCCCGGCCGGTCACCCCGGTGCCGCCGGTGGAGATCACCGCGTCGACCTCGGGGTCGGCGATCCACTCCTTCAGCACCGCCTGGATGGCGTCGACATCATCCTGGATGATGCGCCGGTCGGCGACGACGTGGCCGGCGCCCTCGACCCGGGCGACGAGCGTGTCGCCGGAGCGATCGGTTGCCAGGTCGCGGGTGTCGCTGACCGTCAGGATGGCGATGCGGACCGGGTG
>RFKJ01000479.1 GCA_003694325.1 Deltaproteobacteria bacterium | reverse complement strand
CCCCTCACTCCGCCGCGATCCGCCCCGCCTTGACCAGCATCGGCTTGAGGAACCGTCCGGTGTGGCTCTCGGGCACCTCCGAGACGTCCTCGGGCGTGCCGGCCGCGACGATCCGCCCGCCGCCGTCGCCGCCCTCGGGGCCGAGGTCGACGATCCAGTCGGCGCTCTTGATGACGTCCACGTCGTGCTCGATGACCACCACCGTGTTGCCCCCCTCCACCAGGGCGGTGAGGGCCTGCAGCAGCCGGGCGACGTCGGCCATGTGCAGGCCGGTGGTGGGCTCGTCGAGCACGTAGAGGGTCCGGCCGGTCGCCCGCTTGTGCAGCTCGCTGGCCAGCTTGATCCGCTGGGCCTCGCCCCCGGAGAGGGTGGTGCTGGGCTGGCCGAGGGTGACGTAGCCGAGGCCGACCTGCTCGAGGGTCGACAGGATCCGGTGGATCGGGCGGTGGTTCCGGAAGAAGCGCGCGGCCTCGGAGACGCTGGTGTCCAGCACGTCGGCGATGGTCCGGCCGCGGTAGTGCAGGGCCAGGGTCTCGGCCGAGAAGCGCCGCCCCCGGCAGGCCTCGCAGGGCACCTCCACGTCGGAGAGGAACTGCATCTCGATGGTCTTGACGCCGGCGCCCTGGCACTCCTCGCACCGGCCTCCGCCCCGCTGGGCGGGCACGTTGAAGCTGAACCGGCTGGCCGTCCAGCCGTTGGCGCGGGCCTCGGGGAGCTGGGCGAACAGGCGCCGGATGTAGTCGAAGGCCTTGGTGTAGGTGGCCGGGTTGCTCCGCGGGGTCCGGCCGATGGGGTTCTGGTCGATGAACACGACCTTGTCGAGCTGGTCGAGGCCCTCGATGCCGTCGTGGGGCCCGGGGATGTCGTCGCTGCCCATGATCGCGGCGCGGGCGGCCCGGGTGAGGACGTCGAGCACCAGGGTGCTCTTGCCCGACCCGCTGACCCCGGTGACGACGTTGAGGGCTCCCAGGCGGAAGGTGGCGTCGATGGCCTGGAGGTTGTGGGCCCGGGCGCCCCGGACCGTGAGGGTCCCGGTGCCCGGCCGGCGCACCGCGGGCACCGGGATCTGCTCCTCCCCCCGGAGGTAGCGGGCGGTGAGGGCCCGGCTGCGCAGGAACCGGCGCGGCGAGCCCTGGGCGACGACCTCGCCGCCCTGGCGGCCCGCTCCGGGACCGATCTCGACCAGGTGGTCGGCCCGGCTCATGGTCATGGCGTCGTGCTCGACCACCAGGACGGTGTTGCCCTTGTCCCGGAGGTCGGTGAGGGCGTCGAGGAGCCGGCCCTGGTCCCGCGGGTGCAGGCCGATGCTCGGCTCGTCGAGGACGTAGGTGACGCCTTGCAGGCCGGCGCCGACCTGGCCGGCGAGGCGGATCCGCTGGGCTTCGCCGCCCGACAGGGTGGCCGCGCTGCGGTCGATGCTGAGGTAGCCCAGGCCCACTCGGGACAGGAAGTCCAGGCGGGCCCGCAGCTCCCGGAGGATGGGCCCGCCGATGGCTTCGTCGCCGGGGGGGAGGGTGACCGCGGCGAACAGCGATCGGGCCTGGTCGACGCTGAGGGCGGTCAGCTCGGTGATGCGGCGGCCCTGGAAGGTGACCGCCCGGGCGATGGGGTTGAGGCGCTCCCCCTCGCAGGCCGGGCAGGTGATGCGCCGGCGGAAGACCGCCAGCCGCCGCAGGCGGCTGAAGTGCCAGCAGTGCTGGACCATCGGCAGGAGCCCCCGCCAGGATCGGGTCGAGGTGCTGCGGTGCCCGTCGCGCTCGCGGGTGACCGTGTACCGGAACTCCTCGCCGCCGATCCCGGCAGCCCCGGCCTGGGGCCCGAACATCAGCACCGTGGCCTGGACCGGGTCGAGGTCCCGCCACCGGGTCCCCGGCGCGATCCCGAGGTGTTCGCCGACCGTCCGGACCAGCGGGCGGGACAGGCTGCTGAACGGCAGGCGGGCGTCGTCGGCGGGCAGCGGCCGGAACGCCTCGTCGTAGGGGGCGTCGGGGTCGATCATCCGCTCGACGTCGAAGTCCTCGAGCCACCCGATGCCCTTGCAGGTCGGGCAGGCGCCCTGGGCGGCGTTGAAGCTGAACAGCCGCGGCTCCATCTCGGGGATGGCGACTCGGGGGTGGTCGGGGCAGGAGCGCTGGCTGGAGAAGCTGCGGTGCCGGGTGTCTCCGCCGTCCTCCGGCTCGATGAGCATGGTCACCACGCCGTCGCCGAGGTGGAGGGCGGCGCTGATCGCCTCCAGGAGCCGGGCCCGCAGGTCGGGGCGGGCGCGCAGGCGGTCGACCACCAGCTCGATGGTGTGCCGCTCGTAGCGGGCCAGCTCGATCTGGTCGAGCTGCTCGTCGAGCCGCCAGATCCGGCCGTCCACCCGGGCGCGGACGAAGCCGCGGGCCAGGGCGTCGCGCAGCTCCTTGCGGTACTCGCCCTTGCGATCGGTGACGATGGGGCCCATCACGTGCAGCCGGGCCCCGGGGCTGTCGCGCAGCACCGCGTCGGCGATCTGGCCGGGGGAGAGGGTGCTGATCTCGCGGCCGCACTCGGGGCAGTGGGGCACGCCGAGGCGCGCCATGAGCAGGCGCAGGTGGTCGAGGATCTCGGTGATGGTGCCCACGGTGCTCCGCGGGTTGCGGTTCACCGTCTTCTGGTCGATGCACAGGGTGGGGGACAGGCCGTCGACCCGCTCGACCCGGGGCTTGTCCATCTGCCCGAGGAACTGCCGGGCGTAGGAGGACAGCGACTCCATGAACCGCCGCTGTCCCTCCTGGTAGATGGTGTCGAAGGCCAGGCTGCTCTTGCCGGACCCCGACAGGCCGGTGATCACCGTCAGCGCGTCCCGGGGGAGGTCCACCGAGATGTCCTTGAGGTTGTGTTCCCGGGCCCCGACGACCCGGATGCGGTCGTGGGGGGGCGAGGCGGGGGGACGGGGCGACGACAT
Organism: Deltaproteobacteria bacterium; assembly: GCA_003694325.1. Classification (GTDB taxonomy): domain Bacteria; phylum Myxococcota_A; class UBA796; order UBA796; family UBA2385; genus J125. The sequence continues at coordinate 10 of RFKJ01000479.1, read as the reverse complement.
GGGAGCGGGG
>RFKJ01000478.1 GCA_003694325.1 Deltaproteobacteria bacterium | reverse complement strand
AGTGGAGCTGGCGGCGGGCCGAGGTGAAGCGGTGTCCGGGGAGCAGGTCGGCCGGGCGCCCGGCGACGGCGACCCGCAGCACCACCGGGACGCCGACGTGGACCCGGGTGATCGTCCGCCCGGACAGCTCCCGGTGGAGGATGGCGACCTGGTGTTCGAGGTCGGGGCGCTCAGGCACCGCGCCGCCGGGGCCGGACGAATTCGGGGTCCTCGAACCGCTGCATGGCCGCGCGCAGGTCGTCGGGGAGGGGCCGCAGCGCGAAGTGCTCCTCGGTGCCGGGGGCCATGGTGATCACCACGATGACCACCCGGCCGACGGCCCGGACGTCGCCGTCGGGGCCACGAACCCGCAGTCCCAGCTCGACCGAGGACCGGCCGATGCGGGTCACCGCCAGGACGACGGCCAGCTCCTCTCCCATGACGCAGGGGCGGCGGTAGTCGGCCTCGGCGTGGACCGACGGGAAGCCGAGCTGCTCGAGGACCTCGTGGTACGGACGGCCCAGGCCCTTCCCGAACCACTCCTCCATGGCGCGGTGGAACCAGTCGAAGTAGCGGGGGTAGTAGACGACGCCGGCGGGGTCGCACTCGCCGAACCGGACCGTCAGCTTGTGCTCGAAGTGGGGCATGCGGCAGCGTAGCCTGTCTCGCCTCTCCTGCTCCACCAGGTGCCCGTGGGGATGTCCTCCTCTCCGCCGTCCTCCTCTCCGCCGTCCTCCTCCCAGGCGTCCTCCTCCCTGCCGTCCTCCTCCCAGGCGTCCTCGGCTCCGCTGCCCCCCTGGCTGTCGGATCGGCTGCCGGCACGGCTGCGGGAGCCGGTCCGACGGGCGGTGCCCCTGCTGGCACCCGGCGCCTTCGTCGGCGGGTTCCTGCTGGACGCGGTGACCCTGCAGCGGGTCGATGACCCGGGGGACAACCTGCAGCTCACGGGGTTCCTCGCCCTGTCGGGGGCGCTGCTGGTGCTGGAGCGTCGCGGCTGGCAGGGGCGATGGACACCGAAGGTGGTTCGGCGGCACCCGGGGTGGATCCGGTTCCTCCTCCAGGGGCTGTTCGGGGGCATGTTCAGCGCCTGCTTCATCTTCTACAGCCGGTCGGCGAGCTTCGGCCACGGGCTGCTGGCGACGACCCTGCTGGCGCTGCTCATGGTGGGCAACGAGCTGTGGTTCGAGCGGCTCCGACCGGACCTGCCGCACTTCCTGCTGTGGTTCCTGTCGGCGCTGGCCTACCTCCTGTTCGCCGTGCCGACGTTCACCGGCCACCTCGGCCCCGGGTCGCGGATCGGGGCGGCGGCGCTGGCGGCGGTCCTGACCCTGCTGCTGGTCGCGGTGACCCATGCCGGTCGCCGGGTCGATCCCCATGCTCCGGGTGCGCCTGCGGCGGATGGTCCGGACCTGGTCCCAGCACTTCGGCGGACCGCCGCCGGCATGGGGGGGCTCCTCTGGTTGCTGTGGGTGCTGGTCCTCGCCGGGGCGGTCCCCCCCGTGCCGCTGTCACTGGCCGAGGCCGGCATCTTCCACTCGGTGGAGCGGCGGGCCGACGGAACCCTGGTTCGCTACGAGCGCCTGCCGTGGTGGGCGTTCTGGCGGGACGACGACCGGATCTTCCGGCTGCGGGAGGGGGACGCCGCGAGCTGCTACACCGCGGTGTTCGCCCCGCGGGGCACGACCCTGCGCCTGGTCCATGTCTGGGAGCACCAGACCGACCGGGGCTGGGTCGAGACCGACCGGCTGCCGTGGCGGATGCGGGGCGGACGTGGTGGCGGCTGGCGAAGCTGGACCACCAAGCGGCACCTGTCGCCGGGGCGGTGGCGGGTCCGGGTGGTGACCGAGCACGACCAGGAGCTGGGCCGGATCGGGTTCGTGGCGGTCGAGGCGGCCGGCGCGCCCCCGGCCGAGCTGCGCACACGCCTCCTGTGAGCGGGAAGACCGGCGGCGTCCATGGGCTCTGCGCCACGAATCGGCTCGGGGTTCCCGTGCCGGGCTACCATCGGGGAATGGTCTCGATCGTCGCCCTGCTGCTCATCCTGAGCGCCATGTACTTCGTGGTGCTGTTCGGCACCGTCGCCTACCAGCTCACCGGGCTGGACTGGGAGACCGCCCAGTTCCAGGCGCTGTCGGCCTTCACCGGTGCCGGGTTCACGACCCGGGCCTCGGAACTGGTGGTCAACCACCGGCTGCGGAGGCGGATCACGACCGGGCTCATCCTGTTCGGCTACGCCACGACGGCCAGCGTCATCGCCACGCTGGTGTCCTCGGTGGCGATGCACACCCCCTTGCAGACCGCGTTGAACCTCGTGGTGCTGGTCGTCTGCTTTGCCGCCCTCATGTTCCTGGTGCGGCGGCAGGGGCTCCACCTGGTGCTGGCCGCGCCGATCCGACGCTGGCTGACCCGACGGATGAACGCCGAGGCCGTGCCCCACGAGGAGCTGCTCCAGTACAAGCCGGGCTACGCCATCTCCCGCATCGAGATCCCGCCCGGCAGTCGCCTGGCCGGCCAACGCCTGCGGGACGCCAATCTCCGGGCCTTCCGGCTCCAGGTGCTCGCCATCGAGGACCGGGACGGCGTGGTGGTCGCCATCCCCGATCCCGAGCACGTGCTGCAGGAGGGAGAACACGTCCTGCTCTATGGCCTCACCCGCAACATGCAGGAGGCCTTCGCGCCGGTGGAGGCGGGGGCCTGATCCGACCGGGTGGGGAGCCGCCCGGCTCGGTGCGGACCGGCTCCCCGCCACCGGGGCCTGGGGGTGCCGGAGCGGCGCCGCGCAGGTGTGCAGCCGATGTTCCTCCCGCCTGGGGATCCCGTGCAGCGGGTCGACGGCAGCCGGCCCGCCGCGCTAGAGACAGCCGCCAATCCATACTCGGCGGGTTCCGTGTCGCAGTCGAAGTCATCCACCAACATGCTCCTCCAGGGCCTCAAGGGAGGTCTCGGCTGGGGTGTCGCCATCACCCTCGTGCACCTGGTCCAGGGCATCGCCCTCATCATGGTGCTCAACACGCCGGCCATGACCGGCTTCGCCGCCAGGACCGTCCCCATGGAGCTGGCGCTGGCCCTGGTCCTCGGCCTCTTGACGGCGCCGGTGACCCGCCTGTCGCGGAGCCCCTGGGTCCAGCCGCTGGTTCTCGCCGCCATCTGGATCGGCCTGGAGCGCTTCGTGGCGGTCGACCCCAGCAAGCTGCCGATGTGGATCGGCCCGACCCTGGGGGCGATCGTCGTCTACGCCATCGGCCGGGTCCTGTGGGCCCGCCGCCCGGCCGTCGTGGTCGGCCTGGCGGTGGCGATCCCGGTGATCGCCCTGGCCGTGCCGGAGGTGCGCGATGCCATGCAGCCCGAGATCGCCCCCCGCCAGGGGGCCAAGGCCGCACCGCCGGGGGCGCCCGATGTCCTGTTCATCGTGATGGACACCGTCCGGGCGCAGTCGATGTCCGCCTACGGCTACGAGCGGGACACCAGCCCGAACTTCGATCGAATCGCCCGTGAGGGGTTGTTCTTCGCCGATGCCAACTCGGCGGCGACCTGGTCGCTTCCGGCGCACGCCGCCCTGTTCACCGGCACCTTCCCGTCGTGGAACAACGCCAACAGCGAGACCCGCTTTCTCGACGACAAGCTCCCCACCATCGCCGAAACCCTCGCCGACCATGGGTGGCAGACCCACGCCTTCTCGGCCAACCCCTACATCAGCGACAGCTTCGGGCTGACCCGCGGGTTCCAGACCAACGACAAGGCGTGGATGACCGGGACCTCGGCCCGCAACTTCAGCTTCATCTACCGGCTGGTGGACGCCACGCCCTTCGGCGGTGCCGAGGACAAGGGCGGCGCCCAGGTCGTCGACAACATCCGCGACTGGATGCGGCACCGTCCCGCCGACGGCCCGCCCCAGTTCGTATTCGTCAACTTCCTCGAGGCGCACTTCCCCTTCCAGCAGCTCCCCCGGGAATTCCTGACGAAGTACCAGGACCGCCCGATGTCGGAGCTGCGCGAGGTCAACCAGATCGCCTTCGGGGTGCAGTTCGGGCGCCAGCTCACCGACGCCGAGTTCGAGCGGATCCACCAGCCCCTCGTGGACATGTACGATGCGGGCGTGGCCTACACCGATCACCTGGTGGGCGAGGTCGTCGACATCTGGCGCGACGCGGGGCTGCTCGACAACACCGTGGTCGTAATCGTCGGCGATCACGGCGAGTCGGTGGGTGAGCACGGCGCCTTCGGTCACGTGACGCCGGTGACCGAGGAGGTACTCCGGGTGCCGCTGACCATCCGCTACCCTGCCGCCATCCCCGCGGGCAGCCGGATCGACGACGCGGTGTCGACGGTGGGCATCTACGCCACCATCCTCGACCTGCTCGACATCGAGACCCCCGGGGTCCACCAGGTCGGCAGCCTGCTGCCGGGCCTGCAGGGCGAGACGGTGGGCAAGCCGGTGCTGGCCGAGCGCTACGAGGAACACATGCTCGCCGACCGCTTCCCCGAGGGCACGGCGAACGGCTACGGTCCGGAGGTGAACCCCCACGGGCGCTTCCGCACCCTGCGCAGCGGAGACTTCAAGCTGGTCCAGCACACCACCGACGGCGTCGTGGTGTTCAACCTCGCCCAGGATCCGGGGGAGACCACCGACATCAGCGCCAACGACAAGTACACCGTCCAGGCGTTGCTCGACGAGCTGGCGGAGTGGCAGCGCAAGCTGGGCCTGCCCGACCTGGACGCGCCCATCGATGCGGAGAAGAAGTTGCCCGAAGACCTGAGCGCCGAGGAGATCGAGGCGCTCCGGGCCTTGGGCTACATGGAGTGATCACCGGGACATCCCACACCGGGATGTCTCGCCGGTGATCCCACGCGGGGACGTCTCGCCGCCCGGTTGCCCGCGACGCGCCCGCCGTCGGCGGAAGGAATGGCCCTGCTGCGGCGGGGGCGTGCCGCAGCAGGGCGCGCCGGTTCAGCTACAGACGCCCGTGGCCCCATCGCAGGTGAAGGTGGCGTCCTGGCCGAAGCTCCACGTCGACCCGTTGTGCATCATGTAGATGTCGGGACCGGCGTTGTCGTCGACCGCGACCCCGTCTCCCATGTCGCAGTCGGTGGCGATGAAGGTGCCGGGCTCGGCGACGTAGACGCCGTTGCCGTACGGGGCGGTGTTGCCCCAGATCCCGTAGGTGTCCACCGAGGTGTCGCCCACGCACAGGACCGTGCCCCGAGTGATGTGGACGGTACCGTAGTAGCTGCCACCGGTGTTGTAGGAGACCTCGGTGTTCTCGAGGGTCAGGGTCGTGTCGTCCTGGTCCAGGTAGATCGCGGCGACCTCGCCCGAACTGTTGCCCGACACCCGGCTGTCGCTGATGGTCTTGTCGGTGCCGCGCAGGTACATGCCGCCGATGCCGCGGCTGGTGCTGTTGTCGAGGACCTCGACCCGCTCGTAGACGGAGCTGGTGGCGAAGTCGGAGACGCCTCCGCCGTAGTTGGTGGCGTGGTTCTCCTCGATCACGGAGTCGCTGACGCTGACCGAGCCGCAGGCGCTGCTCGACCCGTAGTTGGCATAGATGGCGCCGCCCTGGTCCGAAGCATCGTTGGCGACCAGGGTCGTGTCGGTGACCACCAGGCTGTTGGTGGCGCTGGCCGAGCAGTGCAGCGCGCCGCCGGTGGTCCCACTGTTCCCCTCGAAGGTCGACCCGGTCACCGTGAGCGCGGTCCCGTCATTGATCCAGATGGCTCCCCCGCCGCGGCCGACGTTGCCGGTGAACGAACTGCCGGAGATGGTGGCGCCGACGCCCTCCAGCGCGAAGGCTCCGCCGGCGGAATCGGAGGTGTTTTCGGTCACCGTCAGCCCGTCGGCCGACAGGCTGACGACGTCCTGGGCCCACAGCGCGCCGCCGTAGCCCTCTCCGCTGTTGTCCTCGAAGATGGTCGCGGACATCGACACGGCATCCACGCTGTCGATGCCGATCGCGCCGCCGTCATCCGCCGACTGGTTGCCGGTGAAGATCGAGTCGGTCACCGAGAACTCGGCCAGGTCCTGGACCGAGAGACCGCCACCGGCCGCCGTGGCCGTGCATGCGGCCATCGTCACTCGCTCCACCGCGAGCACCCCACCGGAGGCATGGATGCAGCCGCCGCGCCAGGCCGAGTCGCCGCGCTGGAACGCGATGTCGTGGATGGAGGCAGTGCTGGCCGCGTCGAGCCGCAGCACCCGGCCGGCGGTTCCGCCATCGAGGACCGGGTCGTCGATGCCCTCGACCTCGACATCATCGCCCGTCAGCTCCAGGTTGACGTACCAGGTCCCCTCGCACACCCGCAGCAGGCCGCTGTCGGCGCTGGACCAGGTCGCGGGCGCCCCGTCGGCGCCGGCGGCGAAGGTGGCGGAGAGATCGGTCACCGTTCCGTCGGAGCCGAACCAGGTGGCCGTGCCGGCGTCGCTGGTCCACCCGGCGTCGCAGTCGTTCTGGATGCCGTCGCAGAGCTCCGGCGCGCCGGGGTAGACGGCGTCGTCGGAGTCATTGCAGTCGGCGTCGTTGGAGACCGCGTCGGACGGCTCATCGCAGGAGACCACCGGAGCATCCGGATCGCCATACCCGTCGCCGTCGGCGTCGGCGTACCAGGTGGACCCGTCGGCCGGGTCCTCGTCGATCTCGGCGTCGCAGTCGTCGTCGATGCCGTTGCAGGCCTCGTCGGCGTCCGGGTGGACGTGCCCGTCCGCGTCGTCGCAGTCGGCCGCGTTGCCGACGTAGCCGGTGGGGGCGGTGCAGGCTTCGACGGCGTTGTTCGGGTCTCCGTACCCATCGGCGTCGAGGTCCGCGTAGAAGGTGATGGGCTCCGGGCAGCCGCAACCCGTGTCACCGGCATCGCCGATGGAGCCCGAGTCGGTGCCGGGCTTGTCGCCGTTACAGGCGGCGGTCGCCAGGGTGAGGAGAACGAGGACGGGGTGGGCGCGAAGCGCGGGACGGACCGAGTGCATGCACGGGCCTCCAGGTTGTCGGGGGTTGCGGGGCGGCCGGACGTTAGCGCCCGCGACCCTCCCCCCGGAACCCGGAGACGAGGGGGGAGGGGGGGTTCCCCATGTCGGGGCCGGGTGCTGTCGAGCGGATATGCGGCGTTGATGCGCCGACATGGCGGAATCCGCCTGGGCCCCGGCCGCCCCGGTCGGGGCCCGCCGCGGACTCGCCTCTCCGTGGACACGCCGAAGCGATCGTGGCGCGCGCGGGCCGGGTCCACGCAGGCAGGACGTCCGCATCCCGCCGGTGGGAGCGGCCGTTGGCAGCGGCGCGACGCGGCCTCGGGTCCTGGCCTCGGCTGGACCCCGGAGGTCTACTCCCGATCGGCTGCCTGCTCCTGGAGGTACAGCAGGATCGCCTCGATCTGGCTGTCGGAGAGGCGGAAGTCCGGCATGGCGGTGTTGGGCTTGACGGATCGCGGGTTGCGCAGCCAGAGCCGCAGGCTGACCAGGGCAGGGTCCTCCTCGACCTGGCGTTGCACGATCCGGTCCAGCGCCGGAGCCTTGAGGGCGCCCTCACCCCCGATGCGGTGACATCCCCGGCAGCCCTTGTCGTCCACCAGTTGCGCACCGACGGCCGCGCTGGGCTCCACGCTGCGGGTGAGGTTGAGCCAGAACCGGGGAGGCCGGAGGAGGAACCAGAGAACCAGGACGACAAGACCGACGGCCAGGGGAAGGATCGATTTTCGCACGATGGGCTCCGT
>RFKJ01000477.1 GCA_003694325.1 Deltaproteobacteria bacterium | reverse complement strand
TCCGTCGACTCGCCGTCCGTCGACTCGCCGTCCGTCGGCACGTCCGCCGCGGAACGGGCGGCGCTGCCGGGAGCGGTCGTGGCGGTGTCGTCGGCGTGATCGGGGTGGGCGTCATCGGGCCTGGCGTCATCGGGGTGGGCGTCATCGGGCCTGGCGCCAGCCGATCCGGCGTCACCCCGGGCTCCGGTTCCCGGCCCCCGCGGAGCGGCCCGCCGGACCGTCTCCATGGCGGCGCGGCGCAGGCGGGCCTTGGCGAGGGAGGAGGCGGCCGCCGGCGCATCGTGGGGGGTGACGTGGGTGGTGACCACGATCCGCTCGCCGTCGCTCTCCAGCAGGATGGTTCCGTCTCGATCGGTGCGGAAGACCGTGGCTCCGGCCGACTCCAACCGGGCCAGGGTCTCGCCGTCGGGATGGCCGTAGCGATTGTCGGCCCCCACCGACACCACGGCGATGGAGGGCTGCACCGCCCGCAGCCAGGCGGCACTGGTCGAGTGGGCCGACCCGTGGTGGGCCACCTTCAGCACGTCGCAGGGCTCGATGCCCTCGCGGAGCAGCACCCGCTCGGTGGGATCCTCGGCGTCCCCGACGAACAGGAAGCAGTCGTCGCCGTGGGTCAGCCGCACCACCACCGAGTTGCTGTTGAGGTCGGAGCGGGTGTTGCGCAGGGGGCGGCCGTCGGGAAACAGGACCTCGATGCGGGCGCCGTCGTCCAGGGCGTAGGACTGCCCCCGCCGAGCCGGCCGGTAGGTGATGGCTTCTTCCTCCACCGCGTCCATGACGGCCGCGTAGGTCCGGGTGGTGTGCGGCAGGCCGTTGTCGGTGTAGAACCGCACCGGGAGCCCCCGGAGCACGTCGGCCATGCCGCCGATGTGGTCGGCGTGGGGGTGGGTGGCGATGACCAGGTCCAGCCCGTCCACCCCCCGCGCTCGGAGCTGGCCGACCACGTCGGCCCCGCGGATCCCCGCGTCGATCAGCACCCGCCGCCCGCCCGGGCTGGTGATGAGGATGCTGTCGCCCTGCCCGACGTCGAGGACCTCCACGGTCAGCACGCCGGCCCGCGCCGCCGCCGAGAGCAGCAGCAGCAGCAGGGCGAGGAGCGGTCGCAGCCAGCGGTTCAGGGGCGCCACCCGGGTAGGGGATTCATCGAGGATTGGGGGGAGGTGAGGACGGAGCATTCAACGGGTCGCCTTCCAAGGGTCGGGGCGAGCGGCGCCCGAGGACGGCCGAGTGGCCCGGGCGGACCTACTCCAGCCGGCCGAACCACACGGTGCGGTGGGTGTAGTCGTAGCAGGCCGCCCAGTAGGCTCCCCGCGCCAGGACCACCTCGTTGTGGAAGCCGAGCGCCCCCTGGTCGCCGGTGACCTGCTCGGTCTGCCAGCCGTCCCCCACCCGGGTCGCCAGCTTCATGTCGTTGTTGCGGCCGTCGAAGTAGGCGATGGACGGCTGGGTCCCGTTGAGGAAGACGGCGCTGTCGGCGCCGACGAATTCCCCCTCGTCCACCCGCTCCACCGTCCAGGCGCCGGGCACGCCCGTGGCCATCATCAGGTCCTGGTTTCCGACGTCGTGGTAGGTGATCCACAGGTTGCCGTCCTGGACGACCAGGTCGGGCCACTGGCCGACGTCGCCCCCGCCCTCGGCCAGCCGACTGCCGCCGCCATCGTCGACGACCTCGATGGTGTAGTCGCCGTCCACGCCCCAGGCCAGCTTCAGGTCGCCGTTGACCGCGTCGTAGTAGGCGATGTACTCGACGCCGTCCTGGATGATGATCCGGGCGAACCGGCCGACGTCGGCCTCCACCGTCTCGCCGCTGGAATCCGTGCCGTCGGCGCCTTCGTCGACGACCGACTTCTCGAAGCCGGTGCCGTCGTAGCGGACCCGCCGCAGGTCCTTGTTGACGGTGTCGTAGTGGACGATCACCGGGTGGGAGGTGGCATCGAGCGCGAGGCTGGCGAAGGTCCCGCCGGTGCCCGATGGAGCCCCTCCGCCATCGGCGGCGGTGCTCTCCCAGGTGCCGGTGGCCGGGTCGCGCCAGGCCAGCCGCAGCGTGTCGAGCAGCGCGTCCTTGTAGGCGATCCACACCGTGCCGTCGGCGGCGATCGCCATGCTGGCGTACTGGCCGCGGTCGCCCACGTCCAGGCCGCTCTCGTCGGTGTAGCCGTCGACCTCCTCGCGCTGCCAGGTGACGGGATCGGTCGACAGGTCGGCCACCGCGTAGCCGAGGGCGCCCTGGGTGCGATCGTAGTAGGCCACCGCCGGGGTGTCGTCGGGGGTGACGGCCATGCTCAGCCACTGGCCCCAGTCATGGGTGTACTCGGCGGGAACCTCGGTGCTGCCCCCGTCCCCGGCGCCCGTGTCGCCGTCGTCGGCGGTGGCCGGGGCCGGGTCCGAGCCGCAGCCCTTGCAGGCCGGCCAGGTGGTGAGCCCGGCCAGGGCCAGGGCCACCAGGGTTCGCGCCGGGGGACGGGGGCGACGGGGCGCAGGCGAGGACGGGAGGTGCGGACAGGAACGCATGGAGGGCTCCGGAGGGTCAGCGGGCGGCGCGTACCCGGATGGGGTTGCCATAGACCCAGGGGTAGTCGTGCAGCCAGGGCTCGGGATCATCCCCCAGGAAGGGGTCGAGGTGCCAGGGGACGATGTCGATGCGTACCCGGTAGCTGCCCGGGGTGTCGACGGGGAAGCTTCCGCAGCCCTGCTGCCAGGGTTCCCCGTCCCGGTAGACGGTGGCGGTGATCTCGGGCGGCGTCGTGCCCCGGGGGGACCCCGCCCACAGGGTGGGGCAGGTCACCGTGAGGGTCGCCGGGAGGGCATCGCCGTCGACCACGCTGCCCATCTCGTGGATGGTCCCGGCGGCGTCCTCCAGGTGGAAGTCGAACCCCTCGGGGGTACCGAGCACCTCGAAGACGACCTGGAAGCGTCCGGCCGACAGGGCCTGCTCGGCCGCGTCGAGGTCGCCCTCGGTGCCCGGCTCCAGCCAGAGCCACTGCGAGGCCCACCGGAGCATCCGCCGGTAGGAGTCGCCCCGTTCGCCGTCGCGCAGTGCGACGGGCATGACGTTCTGGTGGGCGTCGGTGCCGAAGGTCGCCGCGATCACGCGGTCGTCGGGTGCGAGGGCCTGCAGGGCGTCCCAACGCTCCTCGCTGGGGATCTGGGGGGTCAGCACGCCGAGCACGAACAGGTCGGGCTCCCCCGTTCCCTCGTCGCTGGTGAACGGCACGATCTCGGCCAGCCAGTCCGCCGGGTCGAGCCCGAGGTCGTCGGCCCGGATCGTCGGCGAGAATGCGGCGTGGAGGTTGAACACCTCGACCCCCCGCAGCCCCTGCGCCACCAGCGAGGCCAGCAGGTCGGGATCGCGCCCCTCGGTGTGGGCCAGCCACACGGTGGCGCCCGCCTCGGTGAACGCCTCGATGGCAGCGGCGTCGGATTGGTTGTACTGCCAGTCGCGCTGCTCGGCGTCACCCGGGACGTGGCGGTCCAGGGCCACGGGCATCAGCTCGTCCTCGACCCCCGGATACCAGCGGACGACGCCGCCGCTGTCACAGGGGATCTCCAGCACCCGGCCGGCATCATCGGGAAGTCGGGTGTCGCCGGGCTGGGCCAGGGGAGCCTCCTCCCAGGTCGAGGTCGCGAAGTGCGCGGGGTGGTCGGAGAGGAAGGCGTGCTCGATGCCCGCCTCGCACAGCCCGCGGCGGAGGTCGGCGAGGCAGTCGGTGCGGGGCCTGCCGTCGTCGTCGAGGGGTTGCCCGTCGCAGGCGTCGTGGCTCCACGACGAGTGCAGGTGGACGATGGCCCGGGCGAGCCGGTGGCCGCGCGGCCCGGTCATGGTGGTGGACAACGGGGCCAGCGTCCGCTGCCAGGCGACCGTGCCCGGCACCCCGCTGTCGGCGGAGACCGGCCCGGAATCCGGCGAGGTGCCGGTCCGGTCGGGCCGGCAGGCCACCAGGACCAGGGGCAGGAGGGCCAGGGGTCGGATCATGTCGCCCATTGTAGCCGCTGCCGGCCTTCACCCGCCGCGGCGGTGGTCGGGTTAGTCGGCGCGGGCGCCGGTGCGCTGCTCCCGTAGCTCAGCCGGATAGAGCAACCGCCTCCTAAGCGGTAGGCCACAGGTTCGAATCCTGTCGGGAGCGCCACGGCGCGCGGGGGGACGGGGGGACGGGGTTGCAGCGGAGGGACAT
>RFKJ01000476.1 GCA_003694325.1 Deltaproteobacteria bacterium | reverse complement strand
GTCGCCGGCCGCCGGATCCCCTCGCCAGACACCGGGCGCTCAAGCTCCATGCGGTACGGCCTACGCCCAAGCCCGGGTCGACGTCCGGCAACACCGGCCCGTGCTTGCTCAACGAAGACGGGGAGCGAGCACCAACACCGGATCCCGACGACACGCACCCGAAAATGGACCGTCGTCGGCAAGGTGCGCCCGAAACCTGCCAGCAAGCCAGAATCGCAACCTGCGCGGCCTGGAGCCACCGCCAACAGCCCATCCTGGCACTCGCCATCCACCCCTGGAGTCGCTCCACCGACCATGCACAGCCCCGCCGGAGGGGACCGCCAGGAACGGCTCGTGAGGCCGCCGATGACTTGAGGTCGGGATGCGGCCTGGTCCCAGGCGCCAGGTGTGCTATACTGGCGCCAGTCGATCATCTCGCTCTGGGTTCTTGTCGACCACGGGGCATCAAAGGTCGACCAAGCCCATGGAGTGATGATGAAGTTCGCCCCCCCCCCCCCCCACTCTCCGAACCGCTGTAGCGCTGGGTGTCGGGTTGGCGGTCAGCCTGCCGGCCGCCGCTTCCGATGACGTGCCCGCCTGTGGCACGGATCCCGCGCCTGGTGACCGCTCGACCATCGAACTCGCCTGGCAGACTGGCGACGACGGCTGGCCCGGCGCCGAACTCTCAGTTCGGACGCCGGACATGGACGATCTGACCCTGCACCTCGATGTGCGGGTGCAGATGTCGGGCCGTTCGACTACCTGGACCACCGAACCGATGACCGTGCCCGCCTACGAATGGGTGGGGGCGTCGCTTGGCGATCTGGATGACGCCTTCATCGACGAAGCACAGCGTGACTGGCTGAGCGACCTCTCGGTCCAGGTCGTGCTCGTCAACCGCGCGGGGGTCGAGATCCTCCGGCAGGCTGCCCCGCCCCTGAAGCTGGCCTGGGACGACCATGGTCCGCTGCTGCTCACCATCGATCAGGCCGCCGACCTCTCGGTCGGCGGCGCCTGGAGCATCGCAGCCGAAATCGAGGCCGGAGACCCGATCACGACCGGCGACAGTGAATTTGTCGCGGACTACGGCGAGGTGAACCCATGACCAGCTTCCGCCCACTGATCTGTCTCGCCGTCACTGCGGCCCTCGGTGTCGTGGCACGCCCCGCACACGCCATCAACGCCACCATCTGCGTCGACTACGCTGTCGACTACGCCGACGCGGGAACGGTGGACGACGACTGGTTCACCGACAACTCCGATGTCGACGCCGCCGGAGTCCGGATCCAGGTTGTTCGCAACGCTGACAACGTCGTAGTCTTCGATGACTACGCCGCGGACGCCGGCATCTCGATCGGGTGTGTGACCGCCACCGCCCTGGATCCGGTCAGCCACCGCATCCGGGTGTTGACCGAAGCATCGGTCAACGGTGACACCCTCAAGGTCTGGAACAACGACACGAGCAATCAGCTCTACGCCCGCGTGATCCCGTCGTGGTACCCACCCTATGGTGGATCCACCACCTTCATCACCACGCCGCTCACCGACTGGTGGCGGATCATGGCCGCGTCGACCTGGGCGCTCGAACGCAGCAACGGCGGCATCACCGGCAGCACCCTTGTGTTCTACAACCAGGGGTGCAACCCGGGCGGTGGCTCTTGCCTGAAGCCGTCCAACGGTCGGGTCTACATCTGTCCCTCCACCGAGTGCTCGAACAACTCCCACAACAAGTACCTGGTCACCCACGAGATGGGCCACCTGATGTTCTTCCTGGCCAACAACCGGGAGTTCGTCCAGGCCGGTACCACCTACGTCGGCGCCATCTGCAACAACGGAGGCGCCGGCAGCGAGCACCGCATCAACTCCGAAGAGTACGCCGGCGCCGCCACCAGCGAGGGGCTGGCCCACTTCTGGGGCGCGTACGCCTTCAACGACGAGACGGAGTTCGATTGTGGCTTCGACTGGTATGGCAACTCCGTGGACTGGGACTACGACAACGACTACGAGGAAGACCACATCTCCTGTGAGGGCGCTCCGGATCCGGTGGGCGCCCCCTCTGTCGACGGCAACGACTACCACGGCGACGTATGTGGCGGGGCGTCCGACAAGGGTGTCGAGTACGACTGGCTGCGCTTCGCCTGGGATCTGGTGACCGACGAAGGGATCCTGGTGGAGGACATCCTGACCATCTGGGACACCGCGAACCCCGACACGTGGAACACCGACGGTACCGGGGTGGCGGAAGCGATGTCGGCCGCGGCTGCGACCGTCGGCTGGGGCAGCGAGTACGACACCTGGTCCAGCTTCAACGGCACGGATCGCTGACCATGCACCGTCCCTTTCGAACTGCATTGTACGTGGTCGTCACCCTGCTCGGGCCGGGATCGGGCTGCGGGTCGAGGCCGGCCCCAGGTGGAGATTCCGGGGGCACCCACGCAGACGACAGCGGCGCATCGGCCGTCGACCAGGACGGCGACGGCTACATCTCTGGCCTGGACGACTGTGACGACGCCGACCCGGCCATCAACACCGGGGCGACCGAGGTGCCGGGCAACGGCGTCGACGAAGACTGTGACGGATCCGATGCGGGCCCGACCGGCAAGCTCGCCGACGCCACCACCATCTGGGATGGCGACAGCTATGCCATGCTCGGTCGTCGCGTGGTGGCCGGCGGCGACATCGACGCAGACGGCGTCCCCGATCTGCTCGTCGGCGCCCCGTGGGAAGCCGTGCCGGGCGAGGGCGTCAACTACCCCGGTGCCGTCTACGTCGCCCCCATCACACTGCCGTCGGGCAGCATCGACGCCGCCACCGCCGTGGTCCAGCCCGAGGAGACGAACACGAACACCGGCACCACCATGGCCGGTGGGCGCGACCTGAACGGGGATGGCTTCGATGACATCGTTGTCGGAATGCCCAACGGCAGTGAACAATACGGCCACTCCGAGGGTTGGGCGCTCGTCTACCTCGGCCCGCTGGACGGCAAGCTGGTCGAAGCCGACGCCGACACGGACCTCCAGGCCACCTGGACCGAAGCACAGTTCGGATACGGGCTCGCCTTGCTGCCGCCGCAGGATGGTGGTGTCGCCCGTCTGGCGGTCGGGGCACCTGCCGCCGGGGAGGACCGACCGGGTGAAGTGTACATCTGGAACCAGATACCGCACGGGGTCGCCACCCAGGACACGGCCGACATCCGCATCGTCGGGTCGGAACCGAACGGGTACCTCGGGCACTCCAATGCCATGGACCAGGACTACACGGGGGACGGGTTGGCCGACCTGGTCGTCTCTGAGTCCGAAGCCAGTGAGTATGTCTACGAAGCTGGCAAGCTCCACATCATCGAAGCTCCCCTCGCGCCAGACATCGATGTGAGCGCCGATGCCACCACTCTGCTGGGCGACGGCGAAGATGGGGGGGCGGGTCGCGTCTTCCTCACCCACCCCGACACCAACGGCGACGGCTACGCCGACCTGGTGGTCGCCGCCCCGCTGGATCCTGAGATAGGCGAACGGGGCGGCAAGGTATGGATCCTTCACGGTCCCATCCTGCAGAGTGGCTGGCTCGATGACGCGGCCAGCGCCATGATCCTCCCAGAGCGTGACTACGAGTGGCTGGGACGAGCACTGGCGAGCCCCGACGATCTCGACGGAGACGGCTTGCTCGACCTGGCCATCGCCGCCCCCCGGGACTACTACTTCGGCGGTGACCTGCCGGGTAAGGTGTACCTCTTCCCCAGCACGCTGAGTGGGACCGTGTCCGGTGCCGACGCCAGATTCGTGTACCAGGGAGAACACATGGGGGACTACGCCGGCGGCGACCTCGCTGCGGGCTTCGATCTGGACGGGGACGGCATGGGCGACCTCGCCGTTGGTGCGCCCAACTACGAAGAAGCGAACGCCACGGACTGGTCGACCGGTCGCGTCTACCTGCTGACGGGGCTGTCGCTGTAGGTGCAGACCACGGTGGGGCGGGTGGTCAGGCGGACGGTGGGGCGGAGGGCCCAACGG
>RFKJ01000475.1 GCA_003694325.1 Deltaproteobacteria bacterium | reverse complement strand
CTCTTTCACCAGCTTGCACCACCATCTTCGAGAACCGTCAACAACTGGTACAGACCCGGCGTGGGGGCCTGACGAACCCGCGCGGCGCCCCCGTGCCGGAGACTCACCGCCGAAGCGATCCGCAAGGCTGGCTGCAGTCCCGCGCCGCGGTCATGCATGGTTCGGCGGCGACCTCAGTTCGTCGCCGCGCCCGAACCATCCACAGTCCCAGGACCGCCCACCTCCACCCCGCCCCACGCATCGTAGGCCTGCAGCAGCGCATCCGCCAGCGCATCGCCCAGCAGCGCCAGGCCGCGACCGGTCACGTGGACGAAGTCGCCCGTGCCGATGCCGCGGGTGCGGCCCCACGTGACGGCAGCGCCCTCTCCGCCCATGGCCTGCCAGGTGTTCCAGAAGGCGCAGCCACCGTCCAGGGCGACGTCGCGCTGGCGGGCGACGAGGTTGGGCATGCCGCGCTTGGAGCGGGCGTGGCCGTCTTCGTCCACCTCGCCCTGGTCCAGCGGGCTCAGCACGAGGCAGGCGGCGTCGGGGGCGCCGGCGCGGATCGTGTCCAGCGCCGCCTGGAATATGGGGGTGTAGCCGCTGCCGTCGCCCACCGACAGCACCGGGTAGCCGGCTTCGTTGCCGCCGAGCATCACGACGATCAGGTCGGGATCGCGGCGGGCAACCTGAAGGGCAAGCCCCTCGCCGGCGTAGACGGAAAACGACTTCGAACCCACGCCGCTGACCGACAGCGTCTCCCAGGTCGCACCCGGCCGCCCGCTCTCCAACACCACGCCGTACAACGGCACGGCACCGCCGCTGGCCCGCAGCCGCGCCTTGTCGAAGGGGCCGTCATGCACCAGCACCCGGTCCTCTGTCGCCGTGGCGACGGCCGCCTGACTGTCCACGGTCGCGCCATCGAGTGATACCGACAGGGTGCCGTAGCCGACCCCCGCCTGGTACCAGGCTTCGAGGTGCTGCATGGGGCGGATCTCGCCGGAACCGTCGACCGCCCGCACGGTAACCGACGCCCCGCTGCGCATGATCCCGACGATGCCGCCAAGCCCGTAGCGCCCGCCGCCCCCTCCGTAGAGGATGGTCTTGTAGGACCAGTCCCCCTGCCGCCAGCCCACGACGTCGCTCCGCACGCTCCACTGCGGCAGGAAGCTGGCCGGCACGAAGCCCGGCCCGGCGTCGCCGAAGCGCGCCTGCAGGCGGTCGCGCACCGTGGACGCCAGCCCGTCGGCCGCCAGGGTGCTGTCGCCGTAGTGCAGCGCCCGGGCCACGCCCTCGCCGGCTTCGGCGCGCTGCAGCGCCAGGAACCAGCCCGACAGCGCGTCGGGGTTGTCCACCGGGGTGGGGGTCACGAGATCGGCGGGCGGAGCCGCGACCGCGGGGAGGAGCAGCGAGGAGAGCAGCAGCGAGGAGAGCACGACCGGGAGCATACGGGGTAGAGGGGCGGCATGTCCGACCGACCCTTCAAGCAGGTGCTGCTCTACCGCCGCGATCTCAAGATGCGGAAGGGCAAGATCGCCGCCCAGTGCGCCCACGCCTCGCTCGCCGTGTTCCTGTCGCGGCAGGTGCGGGCGGTGGCGGTCCCCGTCGCCGACGACGGCACGGTGGGCGGTGAACCGCTGGATCCAGGGCGCACCATGGTGCTGGAGCTGGACGAGGCCATGGCCGCCTGGGTCCGGCACGGCTCGGCCAAGATCGTGCTGTCCGTCGACGACGAAGCCGCTCTGCTGCGCGCCCACCAGCTCGCCGTGGACGCCGGCCTGCCCACCGCCCTCATCCGCGACGCCGGCCACACCGAGTTCGGCGGCGTCCCGACGCTCACCGCCTGCGCCATCGGCCCGGCCCGGGTCGAAGACATCGACCCCATCACCGGGCCCGAGGGGGCGGTGGCGACGAAGCTGGCCTGACCTGGTGTCAGGTATGACCCATTACCCTTTTTCAAATGGGTAATGGGTCATACCTGACACTGGCTGAGCGTCAGTCGGCGACGACACGGGTCGACACCACCCGGTCCCAGATGCCCCGCGCCTCGTCGTCCAACAGCACCACGATGCCCAGGAGCCAGCAGAAATTCAGGCTGACCCACTTGGCGACGTTGCGGCCGAGCGCGGTGCCGAAGCCCGGGCGGCTGCCGTCGGAGCGAACGACCTTCAGCCCCATCAGCTTCTTCCCCGGCGTGGCCTGCCAGGGCGAAGACTCGAAGACGGCCCCGTACAGTACCTGGAGGCCGAGCGCGCCGACCTGGAAGACCATGATGAGCAGCCTGACCAGTTCGTCTCCTTCGGAGTCCTCCCCGGTCCCGGCGGCGAGCACGATGAGGCTCGCCAGGAAGATCATGGCGATCGGCAGGAAGATGACCACGAAGTCGAGGAAGGCAGCCAGCAGGCGGGAGAGGTGGTTGGGGACACCGTGGTTGTCCGCGGCGTAGAGGGCGGCGCGGTAGGGGTCGGCGGGTTCCGCGTCGGGGGTCTGGGACGGATCGGTCGACAATGCAAGCTCCTCGCAAGGCCGCCATTGTACAACAGGCGTCGCGGCGCGGGGTCCCGCCGACCGGAACGGCCGGAGACGGCGCGGTCCCACCAAACCCGCCACCGGGGGCCGATCCGCCGAGTCCCCGAGCGAACGCCGGTCAGCCGTCGGCGCATCCGCCGGTCGCCCGCTGGCCGCGGCGGAACGGCGATCGATGACTCCGAGGAGCGCCGGTCAGCCGGCGACCCCTCGGCGCATCCGTCGGTCGCCCGCCGGCTGCGGCGGGAGCGCGCCGACTGCGGCGGGTACGCGACCGGGGCCCGGGCCCGAAAAAGGGTAATGGG
>RFKJ01000474.1 GCA_003694325.1 Deltaproteobacteria bacterium | reverse complement strand
GGTCGGGCCTACGTCGTCGCCGGGCCGGTGACGGGGGACGGGATCCTCGCCGACCGGGCCGTCGCGGTCATCGGCAGCGACGAGGTGGACGACAACCTCGCCAGCACCGCCCTGGGCGGCGTGGACCTCGACGGGGACCTCGTCCCCGACTACCTGCTGTGTGCCTACGACGCCGGCGAGGGCAGCCCGAGTCCCGGGGCGGCCTACCTCGTCTCCGGCCCGGTGAGCGGCACCCTCCAGGTGCAGGCCGACGCCCGGACCACCATCGAGGGGGTCGCGGGCATGGGGCACTTCGCCGAAGCCTGCGCCGTGGCGGGGGACGTCGACCACGACGGGCAGGCCGACGTGCTCATCGGAGCACACGAGCACGGCGTCGAGTTGGAGGGGCGGGCCTACCTGTTCTACGACCTGCCGGCGGGGGTGGTGGCGGCCGAGGACGCCTCGGCGATCTTCGTCGGCCCGACCGCCGACGAGGATCTCGGGTGGGCGGTGGGCGGTGGCCGCGACCTCACCGGAGACGGGTTCGCCGACGTGGTGATCGGCGCCCGCAAGGTGTCGGAGACCGCCGACCTGCAGGGGGCCGTCTACGTGGTGCCCGGGGGGATCGGCGAACCCTGAACCCGGCGCCCGGCGACGTGGAGCAGCGCCGGCAGCAGCAGCAGGTCGGCGAAGAGGGCCGCGCCGAGGGTGACGGCGGCCAGGATCCCGAAGAACCGGGTCGAGGTGAGGTCGGAGAGCACCAGGACCCCGAACCCGGCGACCAGGAGCAGGCTGGTCAGGACGATGCCGCGCCCGGCCCCGTGGAAGCTGGCGGAGATGGCTTCGGGGGGCGTCCGCCCGCGCGCCAGCTCCTCGCGGTAGCGGACCACGAAGTGGATGGTGTCGTCGACCGCCAGCCCGATGGCCACGGTGAAGCTGACGATGTTGCTCACCATGATGTCCGCCCCCATCATCCCGAGGGTGGCCAGGGTGATCACCAGGGGGGCGACGTTGGGCACCGTGCTGATGAGCGCGAGGCGCAGGTCTCGAAGCAGGACCTGGAGGGTCAGCACGATCACCACCAGCACCAGTCCGACCGAGCCGAGCAGGTCGCCGACCAGGCCGCGGATCCCCGACGAGGCCACGAACCCGTCGCCGGTGACCTCCACCCGGGCGCCGGTCCCGGCGAACAGGGCCTCGGCCCGATCCCGGATGCGGTCGCGCAGCGCGATGAGGTCGCGGCCTCCGCCATCGACAGTCAGCATCAGGATCCGGCCGCGGTTGCCATCGCTGGACAGCACCGTGTCGAGGGGCAGGTCGCCGGACATCTCGGCAAGGAGCAGCTCCTGGGCGATGGCCTGCCGCGAGGGCGGCACCACCGACTCGCCGGTCAGCAGCGCGTGGAGGTGCCGGACCCAGCCCGCCGGCGAGCTGGCCCACCGCACCAGCGGTTCCTGCAGCACCTCGTCCTGCAGCGCGGCCATCGGTGCCAACAACTCGGGGACGAGCAGCGCGTCCCGGGCGTCGTCGTCGCCGGTGACCGGCGCCTCCACCTGGACCATCACCGGCACGATGCCGGCCAGGCGGGTCTCGACGAGGTGCACGGTCCGGGCGGTGGGGTGGTCCGGGGGGTAGATCTCGAGGATGTGGGACTGGGTGCGCACCCGGCTGCCGACCAGCCCGGCCCCCAGCAGCAGCAGCAGCGATCCGGCGATGATCGCCCGGGCGTGGCGCCGGACGAGCACGTCGAGGGCGGTGAACAGCGCCTGGCCGCGGTCGGCCTGGAGCCGGCCCCCCACCCGGTGCCGCGGGACGAACGACAGCCACGCGGGCAGCACCAGCATCACCGCCAGCCAGGAGATGGCGACGGCGACGGCGCACTGCCAGCCGAACTCCCGGACCACCCGGGTCCGCGCCACCAGCAGCGAGGCGAAGCCGGCCGCGGTGGTGAAGGTCGTCAGGAAGGTGGCACCGCCGAGGTGACGGAGGGTGCGACCCATGGCGGTGGCCGGGTCCACCGGCGCGCCATCGGGGGGATCCAGCTCCTCGCGGTAGCGGGCCACGAGGTGGACCCCGTCGCTGACGCCGATGACCACCACCAGGGTCGGGACCAGCACGCTGAGGATGTTGAGCACTGCGCCGGTGCCCAGGAGCACCCCCATCGCCCAGACGTTGCCGACCAGGGCCACGACGAGGGGCGCGATCCCCGACCAGAACCGGCCGAACAGCAGCCAGGTGGTGATGGCGAAGATCCCGGCGACCAGGGGCAGGAAGCGGGCCTCGTCGGCGGTCATCATGGCCACCACCTCGGCCCGGATGTACGGCACCCCGGTCATCCGGACCTGCATCCCGGCGGGCAGGTCGACCGACGCGATGGCGTCCTGGACCCGGTCGACGACCTCGGCCAGTTCCCGGACCTGCGACCGCCGCCTGTCGATGCGGACGGCGATGGCGGCGAGCTTTCCGTCCTCGGAGACGACCAGCCGGCGCAGGATGGGGTCGGCGGCGGCGTGGGCCAGGGCCTCGGCCGGAGGCCACCGGTCCAGCGGGTGGATGATCCGAAGGGTGCCGCCCTCGTTGCCGACGAGCGTGGCGTTGACGAGGGAGTCGACGCGCTCGATCTCGGGGAGGGCCTCGCAGGCGGCATGCAGCCGGCGCAGGGCCTCGACTCCCTCGGGGGTGGCCAGCGCTCCCTCCACCAGCAGGACGATGTCGTTGTCGTCGCGACCGTAGTCGGCCTCGATCTCCCGCAGCCGCTGCATGTCGCGGCCGCCGTCCATGAAGATGGCCTGGGGGGTGAAGTCGATCGGCAGCTCGTGGCGGACCCGGGTGCCGATGGCGGCGACGGCCGCCAGGGTGATCAGCAGGCTGAGCGCCAGGGCGGCGTGCCGGTGGCGGACCAGGCCCCGGCCCCAGGCTTCGAACAGCTCGGCCACGGGGCGCTGCTCCTCAGGGGGGCGAGGATCGGTCGGTGTCGGGCGCAGCACCCGGGGACGGCTCCGGGTCGGCGCTCCGGTCCAGGTCGAGATCGCCCCCCAACATAGCCGAGACCCGGAACAGGGCGACCGCTCCCAGCAGGACCCCGAACCACAGGGTCGCCACCCGGATGAGCAGGGCGGCCGCGACGGCGTCGGCGTCGGCCAGGCCGGGCAGCAGGGTCACGGCCCCGCCGGCCAGGGCCCCCTCGGCCACCCCGAGACCTCCGGGCATCGCCCCGCCGGCGACGGTGGCGAAGGCGTAGAGAAAGACGCTGACGTCGAGGCTGGCGTCCACGCCGAGCCCGCGGAACACCATCCAGTAGCCGACGCACTCCGCGCCCCAGGCGACGATGGAGATCACGACCGTGGCGATGAGCGGCACCGGGGCGACACAGGTCCGCATCGCCCGGATCATCTCCTCGATCTTGTGGGCGACGCCGCCGATGACCGGCAGCTTCTCCAGCCCGCCGAGGATGGCCAGGCTCAGCCGCTCGCTGGAGAGGACGGCGAGGCCGCCGATGACGAGGGCGCCGGGGATGGTGAGGTAGTGGACCTTGTCGGCGGCGTAGGTGGTCACGCTCAGCCCGGCGAGGATGAGCATCGCGATCCCGTCGGTGAGCCGCTCGGTGACCAGGGCCGGGATGGTGCGGGCCATCGGGGTCCCGGTGCGGGCCCGGACGACGTAGGGCTTGAGCAGCTCGCCGGCCTTGCCCGGGGAGATCACCATCGCCAGGCCGGCGGCGAAGTTCCACAGGTCGTCCCGGAGGGGCATGGAGACCCCGAGGCGACCGAGCAGGTAGTGCCACTTGCCGAACCGCAGCCCGTAGTTGACCAGGGTCAGCAACAGCACCGGCAGCATCCACCCCCAGGAGAAGCCGGCCAGGGCGGCGTGGACCTCGTCGAAGCCGGCCCAGATGCTCCCGGCGAGGAACAGCAGGGCCCCGATCGCGATGGCGGCGATGACCCAGCGACGGAAGCGGCGAACGAGGCGTGCGGACATGGCCCGCCGCATAACCGCGCACCCGGGGGGCGGGG
Source organism: Deltaproteobacteria bacterium (assembly GCA_003694325.1). Taxonomy (GTDB): domain Bacteria; phylum Myxococcota_A; class UBA796; order UBA796; family UBA2385; genus J125. The sequence goes on along the minus strand of RFKJ01000474.1, from coordinate 2,889 downwards.
ACGGCCTGCCCGTGAAGGCGGCGGTTATGCGAGGGGCAATGGAGGATGTCGTGGCCGAGTTCGAGGTGGCGGACAGCGACGGCGGGCCGGTGCGGGTGGAGGCCAGCAACTGGCTGGCGGCGCTGGGGGAGGGGCTCGGAGCGCTGGGGCGCATCGACATGCTCCAGCGGCTGGCCTGCGAGCTGCTGCCCAACGGCCGGGTGGTGGCGCGGGACGTGCGGACCGGGCGTGGCTTCGTCGTCACTCCCCTGGACCGGGCGGGGGCCGGTGGATCGGAGCGGGCGCCGCTGCCCGCCCGCGCCGGGGTCGGCGACGACGCGGCCCCCCCGTGGCACGGCGGCGACGGGAGCCTGGACGATGGCCGGCCGGACGACCACGACGTCTTCGCCCAGCCGGCCGACGACGACGAAGACGTCGAGGACAGCGGGACCCCGCTGGCCGAGGACGTGATCGCCGCGCCCGACGAGCGCACCGACCCGTGGGCCGAAACCAGGGGCCCCCTGGGCGAGCCGGAGTCGGCCACCACCCGGTTGGTGCTCGACCTGTTGGAGCGGGTGCGGCGGGCCCCGTCGGAGCTGCTTGCCTGGCACGAGGCGCTGGACGCGGCGAGGGCGCTGGTACCCTCCGAGGCCGGGGCCGCCCTGGAACGGGAACCCGACGCGCGCCTGCGGTTCCTCCATGCCTTCGGTCCCCGCTCGGCCGGGGTGCAGGGGGCGGTGCTCCCCGCGGGAATCGGAATCGCCGGCTTCGCGGCGGAACGGGTCGCCAGCGTGCTGGTCCAGGACACGCAGCAGGATCCCCGGTTCTGCTCGGATCTCGACGAGGTGACCGGGTTCTCGACCCACGCGGTGCTGTGCGTGCCGGTGGCGTACGAGGGGCGGGTCTTCGGCTGCCTGGAGCTGCTCAACCCGTTGCTGCCCGGCGGCTACGATCGCCCGCAGCTCGAGCTGGTCGAGATGGTCGCCGACACCCTCGCCGCGCGGCTGGCGACCGAGGGCTGACGCAGGGTCGGCAAGGGACGGGTCCGCAGGCAGGACGGCGGAGCGGGGGCAGGCGCCCCGCGGTCGAGGCGGTGGCATGCAGCTTGCAAGAGTGTGCAAGAGAACGGGTCGGTTCCGTTCCGTTCGCCCTGCCACTGCTGCTGAACCGGAGTGCCCATGTCCCGAGGCCGCCATCGAGGGCTCGTCGTCGACGCGCAGTTGATCCACCTCGGCGTCGTCATCGCCGTCCTGCTGGGTGGAGCGGCGTGGCTGGGCGTCGAGGCCCAGGGGCAGATCCTGTGGCCGGACACCATCCGCGGCGAGCTGCGGCTGCTCGATCGCCACCTGCTGGACGCATCCGCCGGGGCCAACGACTTCGTGACGACCCGGGAGGACGGGGACTGGGCCCGCTACCAGCACGCCGTCCTGTCGCTGCGGGAGGGGGCGGCCCGGCTGGGCGTCGAGCAGCCGGCCGTCGCCGGAGAGGCCACGGCCCTGGTCGACGGCATCGATGGGATGATGGCGGCGGCCGAGGAGATCCACGACGGAGCCACCCTCGACGACCGCCTGGTGGCCATGCGGCACTTCGACGAGCAGGTGGCGGTCGTGGCCGACCTGCTCGGCACCGTCGACGCCTCGGCGGCCGCCCTGCTGGCCCGGCAGCATTTCGGTCGGCTGGCCCGGGCGGGGGGACTGATGGTGGCCCTGGCGGTGTACGTGGGGCTGGCCGGGATCTTCGTCCGGCGGCGGTGGAACGCGATGCTGGTTGCGCGGGTCGAGGAGGCGCGTCGAACCCTCGGGCGCAACGTCGTCGCCCTGCAGCGGGCGCGCGAAGGGCGCGAGCTGCCTCCGCCGAGCAACTCCGACTTCGTCGCCCCCCTGGAGACCGAGGTTGACGCCGTGGCTACCTTGATCGCCGAGTTGCGGGCCGCCGCCGAGGAAGACGGCCGCTGGGTCCGGTTCCGCCAGGATCTCGAGGCGGCCCTGGACCTCGCCGACGATGAACCCGAGATCTACCGGATCGCCCGCAAGGCCAGCGAGATCGCGTTCCCCGGCAGTTCGTTCCAGCTCTGGCTGGCCGATCACTCCTTCAGCGAGCTGGTGCCCCGCTGCGGCGACCGCGATGTCCTCTGCCACCCCGAGCGCCCCACCTCCTGTCCGGCGGTACGCCGCAGCGACATCACCGAGCACTCACCGGGCAGGTCGCTGGCCCGCTGTCCCCACCTGGTCGACGACTCCGCCGCGGCCACCTGCGCCTTCGTCCCCATCGGCGGTCGCTCCCAGGGGGCCATCCAGGTGGGCCGGGTCGACCTGAACGACCGGCAACTGGGGGTGCTCCGTCACATCGCGTCGGCCGTGGGGGCCCGCCTGAGCGCCGTCCGGGCCCTGGGCAGGTCGGAATTGCAGGCCCGCACCGACGTGTTGACCGGGTTGGCGAACCGCCGGGCCATGAACCAGCGGCTGGCCGATCTCGAGCGCCGGGCCGTGCCCTACGCCGTCATTGCCGCCGACCTCGACCACTTCAAGCGGCTCAACGATACCTTCGGCCACGAGGTCGGCGATCGCTGCCTGAAGGTCTTCGCCCAGGTGCTCCGCGACTCGATCCGCGACACCGACCTCGCCTGTCGCCCCGGCGGCGAGGAGTTCACCGTGATCCTGCCCCAGGTCGGCCTGGAGGCAGCCCGACAGCGGGCCGAGGAGATCCGCCGGCGGGTCGAGGAGGCCAGCCGGGGGATGGGTACCGGGTTCACCGCCTCGCTGGGAGTCGCGGTCTCCCCGCTGCACGGCGACACGGCGGAGTCGGTGCTCCGGGCCGCGGACGAAGCGCTGTACGCCGCCAAGGAGGCCGGCCGGAACCGGGTGGAGGTCTACCGAGCCCCGCGGGTGCTCGAGGAGGCGAGCTGAGGGG
>RFKJ01000473.1 GCA_003694325.1 Deltaproteobacteria bacterium | reverse complement strand
GGGCGCAGCCGGGTGCTTCCCCGGTGTCGGCCATGCATCCCGCTTCGCCATGGAATAGCCGGTTGCCCACCCCCTCGGCGCGACGCCCGAGGCTGGAAGGAGGACCATGAACCACGGCCCGCTGCGGACCCAGGTCATCCTGGCAGCCCTCTTCGTCCTCGTGCTGGCCGTCGGCTACCTGGGCTTTCGCTACTTCTATGGCGTCAGCGGGGACCTGCCGTTCGCGCAGGAACTGGTGCTGGTCTTCCTGAGCGCGCTGGCGACGGTGCTCATCACGGGCATGCTGCTCAACCGGCAGACCGAGCTGGAGCTGCGAAAGGAGGGCAAGGTCCTGCTGTTGGACCAGAAGAACAGCGTCTACATGGCCGTGGCCGAGAAGGTGGCCGAGATCGTCGAGCACGGGCGCTGGGACGACGAGATGATCGCCGAGCTGCGGGTGCTCAACCACAAGCTCGCCATCATCGGCTCCGCGGCCGTCATCCGCGACTTCCAGAAGGTGCTGGGCGCGCTCCAGACCGGCCTTGCCGAGGGCAGGCTCAGCGACAGGCACGCCGATGCGGTGATGGATGCCATGGCGGGCCTGACCTTCGCCATGCGCCGGGACCTGCTGGGCGAGATCAAGGGGGACGACGAGGTCGCGGTCCTCCAGGACATCCTCGCCAACGCGCGATCCGTGGAAGCCGTCGATGACCTCGAGGCGTCGGTGGTGCCGTTGGGCTGAACCAGGACCAGAGCCGGGCCGTGCTGGATGTCGTCCTTTCGAACTGCACCCTGGCCGCCGGAAGGCTTGCGCTGACCTACCGCAAACCCTTCGACATCCTTGCGGAATCGGCGGGCGCCGGAAACGGGCCGGCCCTCCGGATCCTGCGATCCGGGGGCCGTTTGTCCAGGTTGGTCGGGGAGACAGGATGATTTCTGAGCTTCCTGCGTGGTCGGTGGGGAGGAGATGGGGGAGGTGGCGGCGCAGATAAGCGGGCTGGTCGCCAAGTAGAGGCCTTGCGCCGCGTCTGGGCTGCTGAGGCTCGACGGGGTCGAATGGAGCGGGACGAGAACAACCAGCTTCTCAAAGGCCATTGGGCGTGGGCGCCCCCCGGCGTACGACCATCGACTACTTGAGCCACTCGGAGACGAGAAGGGCGGGCCCGCCAACGGCCAAGCGAACGCCAGCCTCCGCGCGGTGCACCAAGCCGTAGTCCACAAGTAGCTGGACGCGCTCATCCAGCCAGGTCGCATCCCGGTCGGCGCTTACGTCTGTAAGCAGCCAAGCCAGATCCTTGCGGCTGAGCGGTGCCTCAGGTGACGCGTAGTCCGCGATTGCCTTGAGCACCGGGGGCACGCCCTCCAGATGGCAAAGCGGTTCCCACAGGAGTCCGCGCAATGCCCTGCGCAGTGGCGCTGTCGCCCATGCCTTGTCGACGTGGCGTCGAGTGAACGACCTCGTGCTCTCCGCGACGAGCACATCGGCGAGCGCCTGGCACAGGTAGAAGAGAACGGTCGGGTTGCCCCCAGCCAGCATCGCGAGATTGGTGTACGCGCCAGGATCATCCGAGGTGATGCCCACCCAGCCGAGCATGGTGGTGGCTTGTTCTCGAAGCGATGCGATCGACCTCGGCCGGAGCACGACGACCTCGAAGATCGACCCCATCCGTATCCGTTCGAGGACAAATCGACCTTCCGGCCGAGCCGCGACGACGATCACGGGCGCGGGAGACCGGGAGGAGCACGCCCAGTGAATCTCCTTCACGACACGCTTCAGGCCGCCGGTGTCCAGGACCTCCAGCCCATCGATGAACACGGCGGGTGCTTCGGGAAGGTCCTCCATCACCGAGGCATCGACGACCTCCGCACCACCCTGGGTCGCGAGCTCTTGGAGGAGAGTACTCTTGCCCATCCCTGGGGCCGCCACGAGCAGAGCGGGCTTTCCCCCCGGCCGCCCCAGGAGATCGGGGACGTCCCGACGATGCCAACGGATCGATGTGTCCGCCGCGACGGTCTCGAAGGCACGTTCGGTCGGGAGCTGCCTGGCGAGCACGGCGAGCAGACGCGCGCGGCGCCTGCCGTCGTGCAGGACGGCGAGGACATCGTGCACGTGGAGGTGGAGGACCTGCCGGCGGCGGCGCGATGCCTGTCCAAGCACCAGTCGAACAACGAGGCCCCCCTCCTCGACATCAGGGTCTGGGGCGTCCGGATCGTCGGACACCCACACTGGGACACCTGCGGGCCAAGCACGTCGGGCGAAGGCATGGAGACCCGGGGCGCTTAGGTCGTCGAGGTATACGGTCAGGCCCTCGCTGCTCTCGTCCACGCGGACGACCTTGCTGTCGAGGACGGCGGCCAGCGCTCGGGGCAGGGACTCGTCCATCTCGGCGCTCAAGCCGCGCAGCGAAGCCAGGAACGCCTTGGCTGCCTCGTCGTCATGAGATGGGGCGAACCGCCCGAACCCGGGCGGAATGGCTCCTTCGTGGTGGAACCAGCCCACGACGCGCTCCAGGGGCTCATCGCGGAACGGCCACACCGGCGGCGGCGGGATGGCGAACGCCTCGGGCAGGTCGCGGCTCGGGCCCGCTTCGAGCATCGCTCTCGCCGCATCGAGGGCACCCGCGGAGACGGCCCTTCGGATGCTCTCGGCCCAGGCTTCGGCGCCCGGAGCGGGCTCGTGCAGCCGCTCATCCAGTTTCGCCAGCAGGTCGGTCTCCGCTGCGCGTTCTGCCTCTCGAATGCTGGCCTCCAGGGCCTCCACGCTCTTGAGATCGGTGGTCGCGTCACTGCCCGCCCCGCGAAGGAGTTCGTCGACATCCAGGCGAACGCCGACTGCTTCACCGCGAAAAGCCAGCTCCTCGAGCCGCAGACGCAACCGCTCCATGTGGGAGCGCCGGGCGTCCTCGACCAAGCGTTCGAAGCGGTCGTCATCACCGGCTTCGAGGCTCGCTTGGAATTGGTCGTCGCGGAGCAGCATCTCGGCGCTGTCGAACTCTCCAGCCTCCAGAAGGCTCTTGACGGTGGCCTCAGGGCTTCCGGGCATCGCGATAGCCGTGGCCACGGCCCGGAGCCGGGACTCAGCATCGTCGTCGCCCCGAAAACTGGCACGCCATGCCGCAGGCGAGTACCGGGCCAGCTTCCACGCCTCCAACAAGCGGACGCTCATGGTTTGCCCCCGATACTCAGCAGCGGCGCGAGCCTCTTCCTGGCGAAAGCCAAGGCAGCAGCGGCGGGTTCATCGCTGGCGCCGTTCGTTGGGGTGAGGCCCGCCAAGCCGCGTGCCAACACCATGCACGAATGTAGCACTGCCGCGTCGCTCCGAGTGGTTGCCGGCGTGTCAGCCAGAATCGCCCAACGTTGCGCAGCTTCGACTGCCTTCTGGAGCCGCTTCACGCAGGACGTGCGCTTCGGATCTTCGATGCGCGAATTGTGCTCGTCGCGAACCTCGTAGGAGGCCGCGTCCATCAGGCTTTCCGCGCTTGTCTCCTCCTTGCTGATCATGGTGAGCAACGAGGCGGCCTTCCCTGGGTCGTCGGCGTCGAGCGCCGCCCGGAGCACTCCAAGGAGGTAACCATCCATCTTCAGGCGTGTCCAGGTGTGCTCGCCCAGTGGGAAGCGGAATCCGACGTTCTCCGCGCGCGACAGGGCGGTCGCGAACTCTTCGCGGGCTGCCGCAATGTCCGCTTCCCTTTGGGCCCGCCCCGCTTGTTTGCGGAGCAGCGGCAACGGGATCGGCTGGTAGGTGGCCTCGACGAACTCGATCGTGGCGTCAATCCACTGCCGGGGCTGCTCCCCACAGCTAGTGCGAATGCGCCGGAGGCCATCCAGGAGCTCGAACCTCCCCTCGCGAAGCACGGCGACGATGACAAGGGCCGCCGCCGATGCGAGGACTCCGGGCTCCTCGCCGCTCAGGTCAGCCGGCACGAGTTCCCCATCGACGGGCCCACCCTGGACGCTCGCGCCAAGGCGAGCAAGCCACCCTGGAAGGGCGGGCGGCGGTGCACCTGGTTCGAGCAGGAGCGCGGCCCCGATGAAGTCGTGCGCCTTCCACCGTTCCAGGGCCAGACGGCCTCTCCATCGGACGGCCGGATCGCTCCCGAGGTCGGGCGCCACCGCCAGGGCAGCGGCGGCGCCCACCATGAGCAACTCGTCTGGACAGCCCGCCTCCTCGAGCGCTGCCAGATCGCTCCACGGATCAGCCGTGGCGAAGCGTTCGACGAACACGCGCCCGGGGTCGGGAGACGAGGCGAGCTGGGCGAACAGGGGCTGCAAGGAAGCAGGAAGCCCCTCGAGGACCGAGCTTCGGCTCGGGGCCGCGAGGCCCAGGAGCGGTCCAAACGCGTCCGGCCAAGCCTCAGCAAGCACGGTCAAGACGCGGTCTACTGCCTCCCCCGAGTCCACCGCGATGCTCAGCTCCGCACGCTCGCGAGCCCCGGAGTCGTATTCCCCGCTGTACGACAGGAAGTTGAAGCTCCCAACCACGAGCGTGTCGTCACAGACAAGCACCTTGGCATGGCTCGGCCCTTCCCGGACGCGGCAGCGGTCGGGCACCCGAGCGGCCTCCGCCACGAGCCGTCCAGCGGGGCCATCGGAACGGTCGGACGCCCCTCCCCGACGGAATAGGAATGAAGCGGCAGTGCCCGCGTCCAGGCGTGCCTTGAGTGCGCGGATGAATCTGTCGGTGACGACATCTACACTCACACGGTCAGAGAGGACGGCGAGCCGGCGACCGGCAGAGCGGAGCGCGCCCCACAGGGCCTCCCGATGTTCTCGATCCACGACGAGGCGGACGCCTCCACCCATCTGATCGGCCATGTCCACCAGGTGGGAAGCTACGTGCTTCCAGGCAGACTCCCAGTGGGAAATGGCGGCGCGACCTACGGCGGAAGCGGCCGCCGCGGCCTCTGCTGCGGGAACTGCGGGTGCGCCGGGCAACTCGGGCGCGGCCATCTCGGTCGCGCCCAGTTCGGCGGGGAGCAGCAGCATTCGTTGGGCGGCGAGGTAGTCCGGAAATGCGTTTCGTGACCACTCGAGCAGGTCGAGCACGGCTTCGGGTGCTACGTCGTCCCCGGTTCCCCGAACCACGAGGCCCAACTCTAGGCTGTCACGGGCCGTCGGCGGGTTCAGGAAGTTGTAGCTTGTGACGATGGCCTCGTGTGCGTCGCGAACGACGAACTTCGCATGGAGCGTGCTGGACCGCCGCGAGAACACGAGTCCGGGAAACCGAGCTGCCAGGTCGCCGAGCGCGTTGGCAACTTGGGAGTCGAGAATCGAATCCACGGCGATGCCCCACAGGAGGAAGACCTGGACTCCGCGCCCGAGGGCGGCCTCGATTGCGTCGAACCAGCTCTTGCCCATCCCTGGAGGCGGTTCGAGGAGCGCGGTCGGGCGCATCCAGGGATTTCCCAATACCAGTTGGCGCTGGGCTGCCTCGATGAGGCGCAAGACCTCGGCCTCATGGGCCTCGTAGCCGGCGACCACGTCGATCTGTGCCTGAGCTCGTGCGAGACTGCGGAGCTCGTGGCATGCCTCGACGTGGAGCTCGTTGAGTTGCTTCTGCCGCTGGTCGACCAGCCCGGGGTCCGTGTCTGAGAGCCCGCTCACGGCCCTCTGGAGCCGCGGAATCGCGGGCTCTGCCGCGCTGACCCCATCTGCGGTCGGGGCCTTGGATAACTCCTCGCGAAGCCGCTTGAAGAAGAGCTGGTCCGGAAGCCGTTCCGCCAGCAACGCGAGCCCACGCTCGAGGCCCTGGCGCCGCGGAGGCGTCACGCCGCGGGGCGCCTCCACGATGTTGAACAGCAGCCGCCCGGAGTCCGGATCCTGGGTCACGTCAGCCCACAGCGGAAGAAAGCGCCGCTCGTTGATGGTCGCCCCGGCCGAGGCCTCAACGAGCAGCTGGTCCGGCTCTACCCAAGCCTCTTGGACCGACAGATTCCTCCCGACCTTTCTCCCCTGCCGCTCAACCTGGAGCTGTACGGCATCCAGCAGCTCAGCACGTGTCACGCCGGCGAGGTTGAGCCCGCCGCGCATCGTGGGCACCAAGGCGCTCTCGGAGCCCGGGGGACGCAGCCTGCCGAGGCTGGGGAGCACGGACCCCGAGACCAGCTCCTGCAGCAGCGGCACCACCTGCAAGTTGTTCTCTGCGGTCCCAAGCTTCTCAAGTGCGCCTTCCGAGAAAGCTCGTGCAGCCTCCCCGGCCAGCCTGACCTTCGCTTCTGCAGTGTCCACGACGACATAGCCGCGCAACCAGAAGTCGTAGACCACGTCGAGGGCGGGCCGACTGCCGAGGCCCATCACCTCCGCGAGCGAGTCCACGTCGTCGAGGCCCAGGCCGATCGCGCGCAGGGCCAGAAGCTCCACCGGCGTCAAGGCTCCGCTGTCGGCCGCGAGCCGCGCACGTGCGGCGAAGGTGACGCACGGAACAACGACGAGCTGGGCCTTCAGCCTCATGGGCGGCCTCCCCCGCCGAGCGCCACGCCGCTCACGACGGCGTTCTGGCTTCGCAGCTCGTCCGCGATGGCCTTCCAGAACGCGATGTCGGGCCGATCCGGATTCGCTAAGACCTGCCGCTCGAAGTGGCCGAGGCGCCCGACGATGACGAGCAGCTGTCTGGCCCGTGACAGGAGCACGTTCACCCGATTCGGCGACACCAGGTACCCGATGTTGGCCTCGGGACGTCGGTCTTCGCGCTGGGTAGAGCGGACCATCGACACCACGACGATGTCCGCCTCCCGGCCCTGGAAGCTGTCGACCGTGTGCAGGCGCCCCCGAGTCCAGGACGGGAGACCTGCCCTCCCCAGCTCCTCCAGCTGCGCGTTGTACGGGCTCAGCAACGCGAAGCTCTCGTCGTCGTCGCCCTTTGGCTCGGACGGGGCAGGACGCAGGCGTTCGAGCAGCGTCCGAATCAGGCGCGCCTCTCCTTCGTTCTTCCAGGCGCGCTGGTCGTTCGTGTTCTCGACGCCCTCGGTGTCGAGCCACACGAGCGCTCGGCCGGCCAGCAGGTTCGGGCTGTGGAGCCCGTGGTGGTTGTTGGTCGTCTCCTCGTGGGTGCGGAGCCAGCCGTCCGGGTAGGTCCGCTCCTCCCCCGTGTCGGGGTCGATCCGCACCCTGTAGAACGCCCGCGAGACGATGCGGCAGATGTCGGGGTGCATGCGGAACTGGAGGTCCAGCTCGTCCAACGGCTCCACCAGCCGGCTGCTCGAAGGGCGCTGCTTCCGCCTTGATGCGCGCTTGTCGAACAGGTTCCCGAAGAGCTTGAAGGCCTCCAGGTAGGCGGGGCGATTCTCGCCGTGGGCCTTCAGTTCCTCGATTTCCGACTCAGTGCACGCCTGGAGGAACCGCTCCACGGAGAGCTCGTCGAAGGCCGGAAGCTGGAAGTGGTCACCGATCAGGCTCCAGCGGAGTCCACGAACGAGCGGCAGGGCGAGTTCGGTCGGCCAGGCGCGCGCGGCCTCTTCGACGATGACCCAGTCGTACTGCCCACTGGTGCCGCCAGTAGCGACGTTTCGGGGGGTGCAGCCTCCTGTGGTCGCGAACACCAGGTTCGCCCCACGGCGGATCCGGTCCCGCACCTCGAGTTCGACCCGCGGGGCCTGCTCCTTCCACTGACCCAGCAACTTCTTCAGGTCGCCGTCGAGGAGCCTCCCATCGCGGAGCTGTCCCGAGGCGAGCGCACGCTCGACGCTGCGCCGGATGCCCTCCACACGGGCGCTGGCCTGGCGGTCCGGGAGCAGGTGCTCCACCTCCGGGTGGACCTTCTCGCCCGCGACTGCATGGTCGGACGCCACCCGCACGGCGACTACGTCGAGGCCGTCCTGCTTGCAGTGCCTCAGCACCCGGCGAGCCAGGTTGTCCAGCGCGTAGTGCGACTGGCTGCTGATGAGCACCCGTTCGCTCGGATCGGCCCTCAGGTGGGCCGCCACGGCCACCGACGCCACCGTGGTCTTGCCGGTGCCAGGGGGGCCGTGGAGCCCGTAGAAGGGTTCGGTCGAGAGCATGTCCTTGACGATCCCACCGCTTCGGCCGGCCAGTGAGTCGCCCACGCCGCGCCAACGGTTCCGGATTCCCTTGATGGCTGTCGGTGCGTGGAGCTGGTGAAGCAGTGCCCGCGATTTCATCAGTTCGTTGACGGCCTCTTCCTGGCGCCGGAGCTGCGAGTAGCTGCCGGCGTCGTCGTCCGGTCGCACCCAGCCGCTGTCCGGGATGCCGCCTCGACTGTCGACCAGCCGCACCGAGACGGTGTCGTCGTCCAGCCAGCGGTGGAACACCACCTTGGCGACGGGGCCATTTCGGTAGTCGGGCCTGTCTCCTGCGTCGCCGTAGATGGCGAGAGGGGCGGTCGTCTCGCCGTCCAGTCCCTGGAACAGGCGGCCCATTGGGATTCGGATCTCCCGGAAGTACAGCGACCGCATCGCATCTGCGTACTGGTGCTTCTGATCTCGGACTCGGTCGAGCTGGATGTCGACGACCTCGCCGCTTCGACGGGCAACCACATAGGGGAACACCCGCGCTTCAAGCTCGGTCTGCCTGAACGCGAGCAAGAAGGACAGTGCATCGTCCATCTGGCGCATCCAGTCGGGTGTATTCCGCTCGAACTCGACCGATTGGATCAGCGGCTTCCAGCTCTTGCCGTTGGCCCTGACCTCGGTGAGGTCAAGTGGCCGGTCCGTCCACGCCGGCAGGAACCGCAGCCGACCTGGAACACGTCGACGGAGCGGGGTCTCGCTCAGCCGCCACGCGCGGTGGTGGTGGCGGACGTACTTGATGACCAGGAACTGGTCGATCCGGTTGTCGGCCCTGCTGAATGCCGGCCCGCGCTGGCGCCAAATGTCACAGAACCAGTAGGCCTGCTTGCCGACAAGCACGTACTTTGCTGCCTTGAAGGATTTCAGCTCCCGCTCGGTCGAGGCTCGCTTGAACCCGCTGAACCCTTCCGGGCAGTACAGGAGCTCTGCCCCTTTCAGTTCCACCTCGAGGAATGCCCGAAGCTGTTCGCGGCCCTCGTCCTCCTCGGGGTCCTGGTCGATCCAGCCCCACCTGTAGATCGTCTTCTTGCTCTGCACCGGCATGAAGCCGACGAAGTAGGTCGCGCTGTCCTCGGGAGCGGCCAAGCTGGCGACCAACCTGCCATAATGCTGCGTCAAGTCCTGCAAGACGGAGAAGATGCTGGGCCGGTCCCGCGGGTCCCACGCCAGCATCGATGCAAGCAGCACGCCGAGTGTCCGCGGAACCTGGGAGGAGCGGGTGGAGGCCTGAAGGGAGCGCTGGACCTGCCGCAGGTCGTCGATGCTCTCCATCGGGGCCGTCCAGTCGATCGGCGTCCCAGCGAATGCGGGGTCAGCAGCGAGCGCTGGCTCTACCAACCAGCGCCAGGCCAAGACACCAAGCGAATAGACGTCGGAACGGTCGCTCTCGAGAACCGCTGCGTCTGTGCCGCCAAACAGCCACGCCGCGCGCTCGGGTGGAGTGTAGTGAAGGGTCGAGCTGTTGTCGACGAGGTAGATGGCCCGCAGGTCACCCGTGTCCAGACGCTCGCCGGACAGCTGGCGGCGGACGAGGTTGCTGACCATCGCGCTCATCTCGAAGCGGCTCAGTCGAAGCCCGAAGCGCACCTCGCCGGTGTGGTGATCCTCCCCGTACTCGACATACTCGATCGATCCTGGATGGAGGTTGCGATGCGTGATGCCCTGCTCGTGGAGCAGGCTGAGCCCGTGAGCGAGCAGGGTGAGCTGTCGAAGTGCCTGCTCGGGTCGCTCGGCGACGAATCCCATCGCCCCGTCCTCAGAGAGCCGGTACTGAGCCGCCTCGGTGATCACAAAGGCGACGTCGTCACGTTCGACGTATGCACCCCCGTGGATGCTCGGAATGGCCGGGTGGCCGCGGGCCGAGAGCCTCAGAAGTGAGCGGACCTCACGGGTCCATAGCGCACCGCCTACGGTGTTGAGGCCCTTGTAGAGCTGGAGGGCCAGACGTCGGCGGTCGGAGTCGCTCAGCGCGAAGCGGTAGAGAACGCCGGGTACGACGATCTCCCCTTCGTCGCTGCGGTTGAAGGGGCCGTACGGAGAGCGGGGACCGCAGAAGAGACGGTCCACCATCTCGACGATGTCATGCGGTGGCGGTCTGGCTGCGGACACCCCGCCTCCTCCCCTCCTGAAGGTCCCGCGAGTCTACCACACTTCCACGCCTGGATGCTCCGGTTCGAGGACCACCCCGCCTCCTCCCCCAACTCCACCGGGACCCGCAGCGGGAACCTCGCCCGCATCCCAGGGCGCAGCCGCACCCAGGCGTTCGCCACCCGCGTGGTGCCGTCCAGGCTCAGCCCGCCCTCCGGCCCGCGCACCAGCGCGTCACCGAGCTGCTCGCGGAGCCAGCCGGCCACCCCCAGGGGCACGGTGGGCACGAGCAGCATATCCACACGGCCGCGGCATCTACCCCCCGTGAGGAGCCGGGTGATGCGGGCCTCCCCCGCCTGAGGAGGGTCCGATGCCGGAGACATCCGCCGCCCGCCGCTGGTCGGCGATCATCGATGCGGTCGAGGCCTCGGGGCTGAGCCAGCGCGAATTTGCCCGACGACGGGGCGTGAACCCGTCGACGCTGGCGTGGTGGCGGTGGAGGCTTGGTCGGACGACCACCGGCAAAGCGATCGCCCCGCGCTTCGCCGAGGTCGTGGTGAAGGAG
>RFKJ01000472.1 GCA_003694325.1 Deltaproteobacteria bacterium | reverse complement strand
GGACTGGCCGCGCTCTTCGGCGTCGCCGTCCTCGTGACGCGGCATGACGGCGAGCCCACCGGTCTTCCGGGTGCGGTGGTGAACGACGAGGGAACGCAGCCTCCTGCCCCGGGTGCGTCGCCAGCCCGGGATGCCGGCGGCGTCGTCGATGACGCGGCGGGCGAGCCGGGGCGACCGGCGGGCGAGGAGGGAGCCTTTGTCGCGACGCCTCCCGACGGGGCGTCGTCACCGGTGGAATCCCCGTCGCCCTCGGGGGCGGCAACGGCACCTGGCAGCGATGAGCCCCCCGGGGAAGGCGGACCGGCCGCAGACGCACCGGAGGGCGACCCGGCCTCCCGGGCCGAGGTGGGCGCACCAGGACCTGCGGGTTCGGGCGATTCGCCGGCCGGCCGGCCTTCGGAGGAGCACCCCGCTGGGGAGGTTCCGGCTGCCGGCTCGTCGGCGCCCTCCTCCTCGGCCGACGATCGCGCAGCCGAGCCCGTCGCCACCGATGCACCGGAGGGCGCGGAACCATCCCTCGACGGGGCCGTGGGCGACGCCGTGGCCATGGCGGCTCCCTCGGCACCGGCGGCGACGTCGGAGGACGACGCGCCTCCCGTCGATGCCGCCCCGGTACGGGCCGATGAGGCCGGCGCGCAGGCCGTGCCGCCCGCGGGTGCGGCCGCCGCCGGGCAGGCCTCTGATGCGGCGCCCGCCAGCGCGGCCTCGGACGCGCTGCCGGCCTCGGTGGTCGTTCGCAGCGCGACCGAGCTGTCGACGGCATTTGAAGCCATTGCCCGGGCCGCGGTGGCCGACGGAGCCGACGCCGGCCTGGTCCAGCGGGCCATCCGGGCCGGGCGCGACCAGCAACTCCGTGACTTCGTCCCGGGCACGTCGATGACCCTCCGCCCGCGAACCATCGCCCTGTTCCTGGTCGAGGTGTCCCGGAACAGTGCGTCGCCAAACGCGGCCGCCACCGAGCTTCGCAAGGGGTTGCGGGACGGCCGCTTCGGAGGTGTGAAGTGATGCTCCTGCCCATCCTCGCCCTGCTCGTCGCGCCTGCTCGTGCCGGGGAGGAGGATGCGTCACCGGAGCCCCGTGAGGCATCCACCGGCTCCGGCGACGAAACCTTCGCCCACCTGTTGAATTCCCTGGAGCAGGTCATCACCTGGTCGGCCTACGCCGACTTTGCCCTGCTCGTTCCGGCCTCCGGACCGGCGACCTTCGACGCATCGCACTTCAACCCCATCCTCGGTGCCCGGCTGAGCGACACGCTGTGGGCAGAGCTGGAACTGGAGCTGGAGCACGCCGGCCAGATCGTCAAGATGGAGTACGGGTTCCTCGACTGGCGGCCCGGGTCGGCATTCACCCTGCGGACCGGTCGGTTCCTGGTTCCCATCGGCGCGTACAACGACCGTCTCCACCCGTCGTTCCGCTGGGCTCAGCTCGAGCGCCCCGAGCTGTCGGAGGAGGTGCTGCCGGTGGTGTGGTCCGACCTGGGCGTCCAGGTCCTCGGGGACGTGAGCCTCGGTCCCGCGGTGACGGCGAGCTGGACGGCCTACGTCGTCAACGGCCTGGGGGGGAGCTGGGAGTCGTCGGGGGATCCCACTCTGCGCGACCTGCGGGACAACGTCATCGACAACAACAGCGACAAGGCCTTTGGTGGAAGGGTCGGGGCGACGGTGCTGTTCGGGGTCAACCGGGTCCGGTTCGACCTCTCCGGATATACGGGGGCGCTCGACGATGCCGCGGCAGTGCGCCTCAACCTCGGTGATGTCTCGCTGGACGCCGAGCTCGGGCCGGTGGTGGTCCGCGGCGAGCTGGCGCGGTCGACCCTGGCGGGGGACCCGTGGAAGCTCGGCTCCTACCTCGCGACCGGAGTCCGGGTCGGGCGGGTGGAGCCCACCGTGCGCTGGGACATGGTGCAGGACCTGTCGTCGGGGTCCACGCTGCAGCGAGGCGTCGTGTCGCTGAAGACGGACATCACGCCGCAGTGGAACCTGCGGGGAGAGGTGGGGCTGAGCCTTCTCGATCCCCTCGGCGAGGGTCCCTCGGGTGGGGTGATGTCGGCGTTCTTCTTCTGAACAGCCGGGTTGACGCCGGGCGGCCCGGCTCGGGTCATGGGCGCCAAGGAGGTCTCGATGCACATCCTGGTGGTAGAGGATTCGCCGGCCATCGCTCGGTTCCTGCAACGGGGACTGTCCGAGGAGGGCCACCGGGTGGTGGTGGCGACGGACCTGGAGAGCGCCCGCGATCACCTTGCCACGCGCGAACCCCAGGTCATCATCGTCGACCGGATGCTGCCGGACGGCGATGGGCTGGACCTCGTCCGGGAGCTGCGTCGTCGGGGCCGCTCGGTGCCCGCCATCTGCCTGACGGCGCGCGAACGGGTGGACGAGCGGGTCGAGGGACTGCGATCGGGCGCCGATGACTACCTGGTCAAGCCCTTCTCGTTCGAGGAACTGCTGGCACGGATCGAGGCGGTCGCCCGCCGGGCGGGACGGGGAGAGATGCTGCGGGTGGGACCCATCGAGATCGACATCGCCCGCCACCGGGTCAGTCGGAGCGGGCGGGTGGTGGAGTTGACGGCCCGGGAGTTCGACCTGCTGGTGGCCCTGGCGCGCCACCCCGGGCGGGTACTCTCCCGCACCCGGCTTCTCGACCAGGTGTGGCAGATGCAGGTCGACCCGGGCACCAACCGGGTGGACGTCTACGTCGGCTATCTCCGCAAGAAGCTGGGCAGCGACGTGATCCGCACGGTTCGCGGGGTGGGCTACGTCATGGACCCCGAGCAGTTCAGCGACCGAACTTCAGGGTGATCCCGACGCTGACGGCCCGGGTCGCCGTGTCGTAGCTGACCGAGACGGGCACGCCGCCGACCTGCACGCCGGCCTGGGGGATGAAGTGGTGCGTGCCGCGGGTGTCGCGCTGGTAGCCGAGGCCGCCGAAGATGGCGACGTCCTCGTTGAGGAAATAGCCGGCCTGGGCGGTGGTGGTGGCTTCGTTGCCCTTCTTGGATACGGCGGCCTGCTGCTGCAACCGCGCGTAGATCTCACCGAGCTTCTTCTCGATGAGCAGGTCGACCTGGTGCTTGCCATCGGCCTTGGTGTACTTGTACCGCGCCAGCCAGGTCTCGAATTCCTCGGGGTCCTGGAACCCGTAGAATGCGCCGATCTCCGCGAGGCCGCCGTCCGCAGCCGTCAACTCGAAGTTCGCGCCGCCCTTCCAGTTGCCGCCGAAGTCCTTCTCGACGCTGCCGGTCAGGCTGTGCTCCCCGGTCGAGGCAAGCACGGCGTCGAGTTCGGCCTGGAGATCCGCACGGGTGTACGTCATCCCGAGCTTGAGCTTCTGCTCGGTCGAGTCGTCCCAGGCCGACCCGCTCCCCGACGGCGTGCGGGAGAATTCGGCCCCCACACGGCTCTCCAGGCCCTCCGTCCCGTGCTGCCGGGTGTGCATGAACGACCCGGTGACCGCACCGGTCGAGGCCATCGACGTCGTGACGTCCAGCCTGCTCCCGTCGCGGAGGATGGTCGCGGCGTCCCGGACGGTCAGCACGCGGCTGTCGGTGTCGTACTCGACGTCGTGCGACGTGGTGACGTCGCCGTCGACGGTCTGGATCGCGGCCTTGATCGTCGTGTCCGTGTCGGCGCCCCCCGTGACGCCGACCCGGGCCTCGCGGCCTTCCCGAGGGCGGTAGATCCCCGTGACGTCGTACAGCTCGAGCCCGGCCTCGGACAGCTTGCCGTCGACCTTGAGCTGGTGGCTGTCCTCTCTGCCGTAGGTTGCATCGAAGGTGCCCGTCGGCGAGGCCCCCCGCTCGTGGTCGAGCTGGATGGCCGCGACCAGCATGTCGGACTTGTAGGACAGCTTCGCCTTGACCTTCTCCAGCGCGACCGCCCGCAGCTTGCCGACCCTGGCGGCGACTTCCGCGTCAAAGCCGTGGGGAAGCCTGAACTTCTGCGTGATCTCGGGGATGGGGGCGTTGGCCAGGACTGCGGCGCCGGCGGCGAGCAGGGCCACTGTGGCGACGGTGGCCGGGTGGGCGTCGACCCAGCCTTGGAGGCTCTCGACCAGGGCCCGGCCGTCCTCCGTCTCCAGCCACTTTGCGCCGAGGTCGCTGTACTGGTCGGCCAGCGCCTGTGCGAAGTCGTCGACGGCGCTCTCGTCGACCTCCCCGTCGATGGACAGGAAGGCCTTGCGGGTGCCGGTCTGGATGGCGGCGTCGAGGCCCTGGGTGACGAAGCCGGCGAGTTTTTCCGCGGTGAGGTTCCTCGACACGGCCCGGTACAGCTCTCCGCCGAGCCAGGAGCCCAGCGTCGCCTGGTAGTTCGCAAGCCCGGCGGTCACGCCTTCTTCGGAGCGGGCGCGTTCCTGTGCCCGGGCGTTGCTGGCACCGGCTGCGGACGTCGCCGTGGCCGGGGACGTCGGTGCCGTCGTCGGGGCGCGGGTGGCGCGGCGGGTCTGCTGGAGGGATGCCATGTGCTTCCGCGTCGAGGTTCAACGAAAACATAGGCCGTCACGGCGGTTCTCGGTCTCGATGGCGATGAGATCTTCATGAGATCCGGACCTCTCTCCGTCTCAGGGCCTACCCTTGGGGGCGATGCAGGATCCCGCACCGACGCCGCCGGCGTCCGAGATGGACCGAGGCTGGTGGTCCACCGCCGGTCCCAGCCTGGCCGGGCTTGCCGCGCGGATTGCCGCCCGCCAGGTGCTCATCGTGTTGATCCTGGTGGGGACGGTGGTGCTGTGTGGGACGGCGGGGCTGCGGCCGTGGCTGCTGGACCAGGCACTGCTGGACGCTGCCCACGTGCGGGCACAGGCGGGGTTGTCGGGCCCGTTGGTGGTGGAACACACCGTCGTGACCGAGGAGGAACTCCAGGTCGCGGTGGTGGACCCGGATCCGAGCCGACCGTTCCGGATGCGGCGGTGGGTGGACGGCGGGCGTTACTGGTTGAGCCTGCCGGTGGAGCGGGTCGACCTGCCCGGAGAGCCACCCGATGAGCAGCACCGGTTGGTCGTCGCCTCGGCGCCGCTCCTGCCGATGGTCGAGGACGTGCTCGCCCTGGTGGCGATCTACGGCGTCGTGGCGGTCCTGGTGGGCGTCACCTTCCGCCTCCGGCTGCTGGCGCTGATGCGGGATGCCTTGGAGCCGCTGCACTCCGGCGCCCTGTCGGCCGAAGTGCTGGCCGAGGCGGCCTGCGCCCCCGATGCCGCGACGAAGTTGCGGGGCCAGCGGCTGATCGGGGGCGGTGAGGACGAAGCCGGGCGGTTCGTCGCCTCGGTCAACCGGCTCCTCGATCGCATCGAGGCCATGCTCGATGCCTCCCGGCGGTTCACCGGCAACGCGGCCCACGAGCTGCGCACCCCGCTCACCGCCATCCGGGGCGAGCTGGAACTCGCGTTGCGCCGCCCTCGCAAGGCTGGCGAACTGCAGCGCACCGTGCAGGATGTCTACGAACAGGTGCTGGAGCTGGGGAAGCGGGTCGACGCCCTGCTTCTCCTGGCGCGGCTCGACTCCGGCGAGCTGGACGAGCTGGACCGGGTCCGGGTGTCGGCGCTGTCCCTGCTGCGGGCGGCGGCCGGGCCTCGTTGCGCCGACTCGGTGGATGCCGAGGTGGCCGTCGTTCCGGCGCTCATCGACACTGCGCTGGACAACCTGGTGCGCAACGCCGAGTTGCATGGTGGCGGGCTGCAGGAGGCGCGCCTGGAGCATGGAGCCGGGGTGGTTCGGTTCGTCGTCGAGGACGAGGGCGCCGGTCCTGCGATGCATCGGCCCGTGGCGACGGAGGTGCTGTTCGAGCGGTTCAACCGGGGCCCCTCCGGTGCCCGCGCCGAGGGGATCGGCCTGGGCCTGTCCATCGTCGCCGAGATCGCCCGCCACCACGGAGGAAGGGCGTACCTGGAGCCTCGCCGGCGGGGGGGGATGCGTGCCGTACTGGAGTTGCCGGTGGCGTCCTGAGGGGCACCGCTCCCCCATGGTGAGCCCTTGACCCGTCCAGGACAGTGCCTACTTGTGTCCTGTCGAGCCCGCGTGGCGTCGCCGGTCGGCCGGAACCGACGGGACGCCGCGGGCCGAGTCATGGCCCGCGCCGATGCGGCGGGCACCAACCTTCGACCCCCCTGGCCCGGTGCCAGGTGAGAGCGTGCATGTCCAAGACCTCCACCATTCGCCCCGATTCGTCCCGAACCATCGAGCCGCCCGACCGGGTCGTGCCCGATGACCTGCCCGCCACCCTCCCGGTGATCCCCCTGCGCCGCGGCCTCCTGCTGCCCGGCGGGACCTTCACCTTCACGGTGGGGCGGCCGCGGTCGGTCGCGGCGTTGAAGCACGCCCACCGGGACTCCGAGGGAGGGGCCTGGGTCGTGCTGGCCGTGCAGCGGGAGCCGGTGGCCGAGCCGGCCCCGGCCGACCTGCTGCCGGCCGCGGTGCTGGCTCGGGTCATCGACGCGCCGCGCAAGGGCAAGGGCCCCTCGCTGCACGTCGCCACCGGCGTGCAGCGGGTCTGGCTGCGAGGCTTCCCCAGCACCCACCCCTACCTGGAGGCGACGTTCGAGCGGATCCCGTCGCAGTGGCCGGACACCGTCGAAGCCGACGCGACCTGGGAGGCGTTCCGCGACGAGCTGCTGGCCAGCGCTGCGACCCTGGGCGGAGAGGCCCGGGTGCGCTCGTTGCTGGCCGTGACCGCGGGCACCCGCCATGCCCGCGATCGGATCCTCGACCTGTGCGCGGCTGCGCTGGACGGCCCGGCGGACTGGATGGTCGAGATCCTGCAGACCGTCGATCCCCTGGTCCGCGCCGAGAAGGTCATCGCCGGCATCGTGCGGGCCCGCGAGGTCCAGGCGGCCCGCGAGGCGATCAAGGAGCGGTTGCAGGAGGACGCCCGCGAGCTGCAGAAGGAGGCCCTGCTGCGCCGCCAGATGGAGGCGATCAAGGGAGAGCTGGGCGAGACCGGCGACGACGAGCTGGAGCGGATCCAGCAGCGGCTCGACGAGGCCGGGCTCCCCGACGAGGTCCGGGCCGTCGTGGACCGCGAGCTGCGCCGCCTGGAGCGCATCGGCAGTGGCAGTCCCGAGCGCAGCGTGGCCCTGGACTGGCTGGAGCGGATCGCCGACATGCCCTGGAACCGGTCCAGCGCCACCAGCGGCGCCGATGCCGCCCCCGAGGAGCGAGTCGATCTCGCCTCCCTCGAGGCGGCGCTGGACCGCAGCCACCACGGGCTGACGGAGGTCAAGCGCCAGGTCATCGAGCACCTCAGCGTCCGGATGCTCGCCGGCGAGGGGCGTGCCGACGTGCTGCTGCTGGTCGGGCCCCCGGGGGTGGGCAAGACCAGCATCGGCAAGGCCATCGCCGATGCCATGGGCAAGAAGCTGGTCCGCGTCGCCCTGGGCGGCGTCCGGGATGAGGCGGAGCTGCGAGGGCATCGGCGGACCTACATCGGCGCCCGCCCCGGGCGGCTGATCGAGGGGATCCGCCGGGCCGGCATCAACGATCCGGTGATGCTGCTCGACGAGGTCGACAAGCTCGTCCAGGGCTGGCAGGGCAACCCCGCCGCGGCGCTGCTGGAGATCCTCGACCCCGAACAGAACCACCACTTCGTGGATCACTACCTCGAGGTGCCGTGGGACCTGTCCAGGGTGCTGTTCATCGCGACGGCCAACGACCTGTCGAACATCCCCGGCCCGCTGCTCGACCGGATGGAGGTGCTCCACATCGAGGGCTACACCCCCGAGGAGAAGCGCACCATCGCCCGCAGCCACCTGCTGGGGACCCTGGCCGAGAACGCGGGGGTGGCGCCGGAGGACGTCGAGATCACCGACGCGGCCATCGACGCGGCGATCGCCGGCTGGACCCGGGAGGCCGGGGTGCGGCAGCTCCAGCGCACCCTGGGCCGGATCTTCCGGGCGGCGGCGGTCCGCAAGGCGCGCGGCGAGCTGGAGGCACCCCTGCGGGTCGACGTCGACGACCTGCCGGAGTTCCTCGGCAAGCGCCGGTACCACGAGGACGAGCACGAGCACCAGATCCGGCCGGGCATCGCCACCGGCCTGGCCTGGACGCCGGTGGGCGGCGACGTGCTCTACGTCGAGGCCAGCACCCTGCCGGGGCGTGGGCAGCTCATCCTGACGGGCCAGCTCGGCGACGTGATGAAGGAGTCGGCACGGGCCGCGCTGACCTACGTCATGGCCAATGCCGAGACGTTGGGCATCGATCCCGACGCCGTGCGTGACCGCGACGTCCACCTGCACGTGCCCGCCGGCGCCGTCCCCAAGGATGGACCCAGCGCCGGGGTGACGATGTTCACCGCCCTGGCCAGCCTGCTCACCGGCCGCAACGTCCGGCCCGACGTGGCGATGACGGGGGAGGCGACGCTGCGCGGCCGGGTGCTGCCGGTGGGCGGCATCAAGTCCAAGGTGCTCGCCGCCCACCGCCTGGGGCTGAAGACGATCATCCTGCCGCGGCGCAATGGCGTGGACCTCGAGGACCTGCCCGACGACGTGCGAGAGGCGCTGGACTTCGTACTGGTCGATCACATGGCCGAGGTGCTCGACGCGGCGCTGGAACCGGTGGAGTCGGCGGGCTGAGGGGCGGCGCCCAGGGTGGCCAGGTAGGCGTGCAGGGACAGCAGCGCCGTGGCCGTGACCGCGAGCGGCGGGCCGAGGATCGGGACGAGGACTCCGGCGGCGGCGAGGCCGACGCTCGCCGCCGCCAGCCGCAGGCGCCACGCGGGAAAGGCCTGGAAGTGGCGCCAGGACCGCCGGGCGGCGGCAAGGGGGCCGAGACCGTGGACGAACGCCGCCGGCAGCATGAGCTGGGCGGCCGCCAGCCAGCACAGTCCGGGGACGAGCAGGGCGGTCGACAGCAGGGAGCAGGCGGCGAGGTGGAGCGCGGCCACCGCGGCCAGGCGGGCCCCGCTGCCCGGTGGGGGGCGGAGCCGGATCAGCCAGCGCAGGCGGAGCCGGGCCAGGAACCACGGCCAGGTCAGCCCGGCTACCGCCGCGGCAAGGGCGAGAAGGGGCCCAGAGGAAGCCAGCAGGCCGGCCGGCAGCAGGCGGGGATCCTCGGCCCGGCCGACCGCCCCGAGCAACGCGATGGCCAGCCGACAGGCGAGGGCGGTGGACAGCAGGGCGCCGAGGAACGCTCCGGTCACCGGCAGCAGGCCCACCCGCAGCGCCGAGCCGGGGGCGAACCGGAGGTCGCGGAGGGTCTCGACCACGAGGGTCGCCACGGGAGGTGGGCGGTTCATGGCCGCGCCTCGGCGTCGGTGGGGGCCAGCGGGAGCCGGGTGGGGTCGATCCGGCAGGACCCGCCGGCACCGGGGGCGGTGACGGGTT
>RFKJ01000471.1 GCA_003694325.1 Deltaproteobacteria bacterium | reverse complement strand
TGCCCCAGCAGTCCGGGGAGCCTCCGAAGCCCGCCCCGCCGCAGGGCCCACAGCACCAGCGGGACCTCGACGACGAGGGTGAACAGCGCCTGGTACCAACCCGTCAGCGCGCAGGCCCCCAGGAAGATCCCGGCAAGCCCGCCGGCGGCCGGTCGACCGGTTCGAGCGTAGCGCAGCAGCCACGCCGCGTGCAGCGCCAGCCACCCGATCCCCCAGCTCTCCGTGATGCCGAAGTCCAGGACCCCCGCCAGGAACGGGCTGCAACACCCCGCGACCAGGGCGATCATCGCCCCGTCCCGGGCCCCCAGCTCCCAGGCCAGGGCCCGGGCCCCCAGCCCCGACAGCGCCACCAGCAGCAGCGCGGCGAGGTTCCAGCCCACCACCGGGTCCAGCAGGCCGGCCGGCAGGTAGAGGAGCAGGTTGGCCGGATCCATCACCGGCAGGGCCTCGCCCACCGGGAGGTTCGCCCACGGGCCGGGGTCCCCGGACAGCACGGCCGCGGCGCGCCACCACATCCACCGGTGATTGTCGGCCTCGCCCAGGGGGTGCCCCACGGCCAGCCGCCAGGGAGCGCCGCCCGGCCAGGTCACGACCAGGGCGCAGGCCAGGGAAGCGACCACCGCCGGTCCCCACCCCGACACGGCCCCGGAGACTTGCATCGGCGCCGGCGCCGTGCTCTGTTGGAGGCTCATCTGGTTGCGGTCGGGCGTCACCGTGGTCCATGGGGCGCGACTCCCGAGATAGGGGGCCGGCGGCCAGGAGGGAAGCTACGCGATGTCGAGGGCGGCGGACAGCCACGGCCGGGCCGTGCCGGCGCGAGAGACGGTGCTCATCGTCGACGACGGGGAGCTGTCCGCGGCGCGCATGAAGGCCGAGCTGAAGGACGACTCGCGCCAGGTCCTCGTCACCCACAGCGCCCGGGAGGCGCTGTCCCTGCTGCCCGACCTGGCCCCCGACCTCATCGTGGCCAGCCTCGATCTCCCCGACCTGCCGGGCCTGCGGCTCCTCGACGTGCTGCGCGAGCGGGCCCCCGGCGTCCCGGTCGTCGCCGTGGTCGCCAACCCCGACATGGACCTCGCCGTCCAGGCGGTGCGCCGGGGGGCGCTCGACGTCCTCGCCCACCCGATCCACCGGGTCCGCCTCGCCGAGGCGGTCCACGGCGCGCTCTCCGAGGTGCGGGGCAACCGCGAGCTGGCCCGGGCCCGCGAACAGGTACGCGACCGGCAGGGGTTCGGCCACATGCTCACCCAGAGCCCGCGGATGCTCCGGGTGTTCGACCAGATCCGGGCCGTCGCCTCCACCGACGCCACCGTGTTGATCCGGGGAGAGACCGGCACCGGCAAGGAACTGGTGAGCCGGGCCATCCACGAGCGCAGCCGGCGCCGCGACAAGCCGTTCATCAGCGTCAACTGCGGCGCCTTCACCGAGTCCCTCCTGGAGAGCGAGCTGTTCGGGCACGAGAAGGGCAGCTTCACCGGGGCGGGGGGGCGGCGCCGCGGCGTGTTCGAGATGGCCGACGGCGGCACGCTGTTTCTCGACGAGCTGGGCGAGACCACCCTCAACGTGCAGGTCAACCTGCTGCGGGTCCTCGAGGAGATGCGGTTCCGCCGAGTTGGCGGTCACGAGCTGGTCAAGGTCGACGTCCGGATCATCGCGGCGACCAATGTCGACCTCGAAGCTGCCGTGGCCGAGGGTCGGTTCCGCCAGGACCTGTTCTACCGGCTCAACGTGTTCCCGCTGTTCCTGCCGCCGCTCCGGGAGCGGCCGGAGGACATCCCGCTGCTCACCCGCCACTTCCTCGAGGACGCGGCCAGCGAGTACGGCCTGGAGCCACCGACCCTGGCCCCCGACGCCATGCAGGCCATCCTCCGCTACCGCTGGCCCGGCAACGTCCGCCAGCTCCGCTCCCTGTGCGAGCGGTGGGTCATCGTGGCGGCCGGCCGCCAGATCACCCTCGACATGCTGCCCCCCGACATGGTGGGCTCCCGGGTCGTGGACGGGCCGACCCTGCTGCCGGTCGACGACAGCCTGCCGCTGAAGGCGGCCACCGAGCGCGCGGTGGCCCAGGTCGAGCGGACCTACCTCCAGCGACTGCTCGAGCGCAACCGGGGGCACCTCGGGCGGACGGCCCAGGCGGCGGGCATCACCCGTCGGACGCTCTACACCAAGATGAAGCTCTACGGGCTGGACGCCGCCGACTACCGCACCCGGTGATCCCGCAACCGCCGCCGACCTGCGGCACGGTGGTCCGGCGTCCGCGACGATGGCCCGAGCGGTTGGTAGGCTGCGGGCCGCAATCCCCGCGCCGCCGTCCGGCCGCCCTCGCCCGAGAGCCTCGATGCCCCCACTGCTTCCCTTCCTGCTCCTTGCCGGATGCAACCCGTCGCCCTCCACCGTCGACCGCACCCCGCTGGTGCTGCAACCCTCCGCCCCGGTGGCCGGCATGGCCCAGGGCGTGCTCGACCTCCCGGTGGGCGCGCCGCTGGGGGGATACAGCAGCCGGTGCAGCTACCTGGGCGGGTCCAGCCGGGTCGACGAGCGCCAGAGCCCCTACACGGTGGGCTTCGTGCCCAGCGTCGGTGTCCACACCCCGGCCGAGGCCCAGGTGCTGTGGCTGGAGGCCGGCGGCCAGGCGCTGCTCCTGGCGCGGATCGACGCGATCTACAGCTTCGATGGCTTCGTCGACGAGCTGGAGGAGCGCCTCACCACCGACACCGGGGTGGACATGCACGGCCGGGTGGTGGTGGCGGCCAGCCACAGCCACCACGCCGTCGCCGACTACAGCAAGCAGGAGGGCTTCTTCCTGGGCGGCGACCGGTACGACGAGGAGATCTTCCAGCGCATCGTCGGCGGCCTGGAGGATCTCGCGCTGCAGGCCTACGACAGCCGAGTCGACGCGGCCATCGGCGTGGGGATCGCCCGCGACTGGGATCCCGATGACCGCGTCTACCGGGATCGCCGCAGGGAGAACGACGAGCTGGGCTTCTTCGACGACATCCCCGACGGTCCCTACAAGGACCCGAACCTGTGGCTGCTGCGGGTCGACAGCGCCGCGGGGGAACCGCTCGGCTTCTTCTACACCTTCGGGATGCACGGCACCTCGCTGGGCGAGGACAACCCCCTGCAGAGCAAGGACAGCATCGGCGGCGTCAACGACGCCCTCCGGGAGCGGTTCGACCTGCCGCTGGTCATCGGCCACCTCCAGGGCGGGGGCGGCGACGCCTCCCCCGCCGGCAGCGACGACGGCTTCGCCCGCCTGGAGACCATCGGCGAAGCCGCCGCCGACGCGATCTACGACCTGTGGGCGGCCACCCCGACCTCGGCCGAGGACATCACCCTGGAGACGGTCAGCCGGGGGATCGACATGGACCGCGACCGGATCTCGGTCACCCGTCCCTACGGCACCCTGACGTATGCGCCCTACGACGACGACCCCGACTACGCGCCGGACAACCGGATCTACGCCGACGACGGGACGCTGCTCTCCCCGATCGACGAGTTCAACGCGCCCTACGGCGCCGTCTTCTGCGGCTACGACGACCCGCTGCTGTCCTCGGGCACCATCGGCGCCGACGTCTTTCCCTACGACGGCTGCATGGACGTCGCGCTGATCAGCAGCCTGGTGTTCGGCATCTTCCAGATGGATGTCGACGAGCTCGTCCTGCCCCTGCCCCACACCACCCGGGCCCTGGCGACCGCGGTGCGCCTGGGGCCGGTGGAGATCCTCGACGCCGACGGCAGCCGGGTCCGCGATGACGTGCTGCTCGGCTTCTTCCCCGGCGAGACCACCTCGCTCTACAGCGAGCAGTTCCGCCGCCGGGCGCGGTCGGAGGTCGGGTTCGAGTACGTCCTGCCGGTGGGCTACGCCCAGGACCACGAGGGGTACCTGCTCATCCCCGAGGACTGGCTGGTCGGCGGCTACGAGCCCAACATCACCTTCTGGGGACCGCTGGGGGCCGAGCACATCATGGAGGGCGTGCTGGCGATGAGCGACGAGCAGCTCACCACCGACCTGCTCGAACCCGATGATCCGCTGGGCCAGTACGGCTCCACGACCTACGACGACTGGCCGCTGGGCCGCATCCCTCCCGACCCCACCCCCCAGGCCG
>RFKJ01000038.1 GCA_003694325.1 Deltaproteobacteria bacterium | reverse complement strand
GGCGGGGTGGCGGGCGCGGTGGGGCTGGAGGCCGACCTCGTCCTCGACCGGGGAGACCTGGACATCGGGCGCCTGGCGCTGCGGTTTCAGCATTCCACGGTCGAGGTGGGGGGCCGGGTGACCGCCGTCGAGACCGAACCGGTGTTCGACCTGCACCTGGCCGCCCCGCGCCTGGCGGCCGCCGACCTGTCGCACCGGGTCGGCGACGACGGGGCCGTCGGGGTGGACATCTCGGTGGATGCCCGCCTGCGGGGACCCCGGGACGCCCTGGGGGTCTCGGTTACCGTGGACGCCGGGCCGGGGGGGCGGGTCACCGCCACCGCCGACGGCGACCTCCTCGCTGCGCCCCCGCTGTGGGCCGCCGCGCTGCACGCCGATGCCGTGGACATCGGCGCCATCCTGCCGACCGTGCTGGACGGGGAGCTCCGCCTGGCTGGGCTGGACCTGTCGGTCACCGGGGCGGGCTTCGATCCCACCGAAGACGGCTCGATCGTGGTGGATGCGCGCCTGGCGCAGGCCGAGATCGGGGGCGAGCGGCTGTCGGACCTGCGCGCGCACCTCGCCGCAGAAGACGGTGCCCTGGTCGTGGACTCCCTGCGGCTGCGCCACCCGGCGGGGGTGGTCGGCGCCCGGGGGCGGGCCGGCTTCGCCGACCGCCGGGCGGTGCTGGACCTCGACGCCGACCTGGGCGACCTGTCGGCCCTGTCCACCCTGGCGGGCACCCCGCTGGCGGGCCGGGCCCGGTGGACTCCGCGCCTGTCGGTGACCTGGGGAGACGAGGTCCGGTTGCATGGAAGCGGTCTGCTCGACGCCCGCGCAGTGGAGGGTGGGGGTGTCGGGGTCGACGAGCTGGTCGGCCCGCTGCGGTTGAGCTGGGCCGCTGACGGGCTGCAACTCGGCGGCGAGTCGCGCCTGGCCGGTCTCGTCGCCGATCCGGTACAGGCCGCCCAGGGAACGGTGGGCTGGCAACTCGCGGTCCCGGGGGAGGGCGGGATGACCCTCGGCGCGGACATCCGGCTTGGCGACATCCACGTCGAAGGCCTCGCCGGCAGCGTCGGCGGGGTCGACGGGCGCCTGTCGGTGGAGCTTCCGGACGCGGGGCCGCCGAGGTTCGGCGCCCAGGTCGCGCTGACCGATCTGCGGACCACGGCCGGCGCGGCGCCCGGCCAGGGACGGGTCGAGGTGGACCTGGAAGGGGAGAGGCTCGACGCCGTCTTCGACCTGCACCACGCCAGCGGTGGCGACCTGCTCGTCGGGGAGGTCCACCGGCGAGGGCGACGATGGACCATGGACGAGCTGTCCCTGGGACTGGTGCCCGGGCTGAGCTGGCGATCGGAGGGGCCGGTGGTCGCCGAGGTGGAGGGCGGCGTGCTGCTGCGGGCCGACGGCATCCTGAGCGGTCCCTCGGGGCGGGTGCAGGTGTCGTCCGACCCCGAGCACGCCGAGTGGCGCCTCCAGGCGACGGGCCTCGACCTCGCGGCGCTGTGGCGTCTCCAGGAGTTGCGCGCCGCCGACCCGTCCTCCTCCCCAGCGGAACCCGATGACCCGGCTGCGGCCAGCCTCGCCGGCCGCGCCGACCTCGACATCCGGGCCGTGGCGCCGCCTGGCGGGCCGCCGCAGGCCATCGATGGAACGGTCTCGGTGGCCCGGCTCGTGGTGCCGGGCGTGGTGGATGGGGTGGACCTGCACCTGGCGGCGGAGGGCAGCCCGGACCGGCCCCGCATCGGGTTGGACCTGTCCGATGGTCCCGACCTGCTGGCCACCGCGCGGGGATTCGTGCCCCTCGATGCCCGGGCCCTCGTCCCGGCCTGCGGTGAGCCGCTGTCGCTGGAGATGGTGGTGGCGCCCAACGAGCTGTCGGACCTGCGGGCCCGGCTGCCGGTGCTCCCCGACATCTCGGGTCGGGTCTCCGCCGACCTGGTGGCCACCGGCAGTCCCTGCGACCCGGACCTGTCCCTGGTCGGCGCGGCCGAACTGCCGCTGGGGACCGACGGCGAGAACGTCCGCGTCGAGGTGCAGGCCCGCCGCAAGGGGGACCGCGCCGAGGCCACGGTCTTCCTCGAGGAGGGGTTCACCCGCAGCGTTCGCATCGCCGGCGAGGCCTCCACCCGCCTCGGCGAGCTGTTCGCAGGCCTGTGGCGGGGTGAGGCGACCGGCGACCTCAGCGCCGACCGGCTCGTGTCCGACTTCAGCGTGGCGGTGGAGCCTCGAAACGTATCAGTCGATACGCTGCGGGCCTTCGTCGACATCCCCGAAGGCGTCGCCGGCCGCCTGGGCGGGGGGGTGATGATCAGCGGAACACCTGCGGCACCGGTGGTCCAGGGCGCGTTGCTGGTGCTCGAAGGGCGGCTGGGCCGGGTGGGGATCTCCCATGGCGGGCTGACCGTCTGGCCGGAGGCGGGGGGCTACCGCGGGCGGCTGGAGCTCGGGTGGGCCCCGAAGTCCCACGAGGAGACCGCGGTGGGCGGACCGGCCGGTCCCGCGGCGACGCCGCAGCCCGGCGGGCTGACCCTGGAGGCCTTCGTGCCCCTGCAGCTCGACGTGCCGCTGGCGGCGGTCCGCGACCAGGAGGGGCTGGAGGCGGAGCTGGACGGGGTGGTGCCCCTGTCGATGCTGGAGGGGGTCGTTGACGGGGTGTCGGAGGCTTCGGGGGCGCTGGCGGTCCACGCCGTCGTCGGCGGTAGCCTGGCGTCTCCCACCCTCCGCAGCCGGGTGTCGATGAACGGCGGCGCCCTGACCTGGTTGCCACTCGGCCTGCGCTACGAGGACATCGAGGTGGCGGCAGAGCTGACCGAGCGCCGGCTCGAACTGGAGCGCCTCGTCGTCTTCGACCGGCGCCGCTGGCCCTCCGCCGGCCGCGACCTGACGCGGCCCGGCAGCCTCTCGATGCAGGGGGTCGTGGCGCTCGACGACGAGCGGTCCAAGGCGGTGCAGCT
Source organism: Deltaproteobacteria bacterium (assembly GCA_003694325.1). Lineage (GTDB taxonomy): Bacteria > Myxococcota_A > UBA796 > UBA796 > UBA2385 > J125. The sequence continues at coordinate 1,949 of RFKJ01000038.1, read as the reverse complement.
CGACGCCCGGCTCGATCGGTTCTGGATCATCGGCCGGGCCGACCGATCCCTGGCGGTGTCCGGCCCGATCCGGGCCGAGGGGCGGTGGCCGGCGCTTCGCGTCGAGGGCAGCGTCGAGGTCAACGATGCCCTCATGGACTTCGGCGGGTCCCTGTTCGGCGTGGACACCACCCTGGGACTCGACCCGAGGATCCAGGTGTGGAGGGGTGGAGAGCTGATCACCGGGGGGATCCGGCCGCCGCCCGAGCCGGCGGTGTGGTCGAACTTCGACATCGACCTCGACATCGACCTGCGCCGCAACCTGAGGCTCATCGTCGACGTCCCGACCACCGAGGACTACGGCCAGCAACTCGCCCAGCTCTCCCAGATCAGTCTCGACGCCGACCTGGGGGGAGAGGTCAGGCTTCGGCAGGTCGACGGTCAGCTCAGCCTGCAGGGCGAGATCGAGACCGTGCGCGGCACCTCCACCCTGCTGGGGGCCACCTTCGATCTCAGCGGGGGGACCATCTCCTTCCTGGGGGACGGCTACGACAACCCCCTGGTGGACATCCACGCCGTGCGCAGCACCAGCTACGGCGACGTCGACGTCCACGTCTCCGGCTTCGTCGACGACCTCGACATCGCCCCCAGCTCCGAGGACTACCCCAACCAGCTCGACGTCGTCTCCCTGTTGCTGTTCGGCAAGCCCGCTTCGGCGTTCACCGGAGGTGACGGCCAGACCAAGGTCGACGCGCTGGCGCTGGCCATGGCCAGCCTCAGCGGGCAGATCGAGCGGGCCATCGGCTCGTCGGTGGTCGACGAGCTGGAGATCGATCCGGCGGGGGCCATCCGCATCGGCAAGGCGCTGTCCGACCGCGTGTTCCTCCGCCTGGAGTCGACGACCGGCAAGCTGCAGGCGGAGGGGAACCGCACGAGCGTCACCCTCGAGTACCTGATCACCCGGCGGATGTACGCCGAGTTCACGACCGGCGACCGGGGTGCCTCCTCGGCGAGCCTGTTCTGGCGGTGGCGGTTCTGAGGGGGGACGCCGCGCGGGACTCGCGGCCTCGGCGTGCGATCGCCGCCGTCAGGGGCTCGCGCCGGGGAGGAGGTGCAGGCAGGCGAGCTCCGGCGGGCAGTGGAGGCGCAGCGGGGCGATGGACCAGCCGAGCCCCCGGTGGACGAACAGGTCGGCACCGGCCTCGTGGTACCAGCCGGCGACGTACCCGTCGGTCCCCCGAGGAACCCACAGCGGTCCCAGCAACGGGAGATGCACCTGGCCCCCGTGGGAATGCCCGGCCAGCACCCGGCGCGCCCCGGCCGCGGCGAGGGCGGGAAACAGGGCCGGGCTGTGCGACAGCACCACGGTGGGCGAGGAGGCGGCCGCCAGCAGGCTCCCGATCCGCCGGAGGTCCGGGCTGCCGGCGACGACGTCATCGGTCCCGACGACGGTGATCGGCCCGCACTCCGCCGCCTCGTCCACCAGGAGCTGCACGTCGTGGGCGGCCAGCAGCCGGCGCCACGGCCCGATCCGCACGCCCGACCAGTGCTCCCAGTTGCCGAGGATGGCGAAGCGACCCAGCGGAGCGGCGGGCAGGGCGTCGAGGAAGGTGCGGACCGAGGACTCCGACCACCCCCGGGTGACGAGGTCCCCGGTGATCACCACCAGGTCCGCGGTCTCTCCCGACAGGAGGGCTGCGAGGCGGGCGAGGCTCCGGTCCGGCGTCCGGAGGTGGACATCGCTGAGATGGAGGATGTCGACCGCCCGAACCAGGCGATCCACCGGCAGCCGGTGGTGGCTCCGCCACACGGCCGGGGTCCCGCCGCCGAACGCACGGCCGGGCTCGGCCGGCTCGGCGTGACTCCCGCCGGGGGCGCCGGGCTGGCGGGAGGCGGCGTGGGCGGGGAACAGGTGGCCCATCCGCAGGCCCCGGGACACGCCGCGGACGAAGCGCCAGATCTCGCGGGGG
>RFKJ01000470.1 GCA_003694325.1 Deltaproteobacteria bacterium | reverse complement strand
TGAAGTACCGGCCGTCGGTGGCCCGGTCCCGGCGGAAGGGGGCCCGCAGGCGGGGGACCCCCAGCGGGGGCAGGGGCCGGTCCAGGTGCGCCCGGGGCAGCACCTGCTCGACGGCGGCGACCAGGTCGCGGTGGTCCTGCACCAGGCGCCGGTCGGCGTCGGAGAGGGGCTCGGCGGTGAACAGGACGGCCCGGAAGCCGTGGGTGGACAGGTCCTGCAGGCGGCGGCGGGTGGCGGGGCGGCGCAGGTCTTCGAAGGGCAGGCGCAGCAGGCGGATGCCGGCGGTCCAGGCGGCGAGGAGGGCCAGGTCGTTGCGGGCCCGCTTGCGCCGGAAGGGGTCCAGGTTGTCCGCGGGGATGTCGAGGACGGCGTCCCACTGGTGGCGGAGGGTCACGCCCAGCGGGCAGCGCGGGCGGGGGGCGCCCGGCGCCAGGGTGGCGTGCAGCGCCGGTGCCCGGTGCACGCCGCGGGTCCAGACCCACTCCAGGTCCAGGTCGAGGCCCGCGGGCCCCTCGCCGACGTGGACGAGGCAGAACCCCAGCCGCCAGGCCTCGTTGCGACCGTACTCGTCGCCGGGGCCGACCCGGGCCAGCTCGGCAAACCCGGGCCGGACGAAGCTGGTCGCCGGCATGAGCACCCACTGGGCGCCGTCGTGGACGTGCCAGAAGGGGTGGTGGACGTGACCGCAGAACACCGCCCGCACCCCGTGGCGGGCGAACAGCCTCAGCAGCCGGGAACGGGCGGGCTCGGCGAGGTTGTCGTAGTGCTCGGCCTCGTCGGGGGACAGCAGGAAGGGGGGGTAGTGCAGGAAGGCCAGGACGGGCTTGCCGTCGGCCGCAACCAGGGTCTGCTCCAGCCAGGTCCACTGCCGAGCCTCCAGGGGCAGCCCGCTGTTGAGCACCGGCGTGTCGACGCCCACCAGCACGACCCCCCGGTGCTCCCGGCTCCACCACGGCGGGCCCCAGTGGGCCGAGAACACCGCGTGCTTGTCCTCGCTGACGGACGGAGCGGGGGCCCAGGGGTGGGGCTTGTCGCCGACGTCGTGGTTGCCGGGTACGACCAGCAGCGGCGCGTCGAGGGCCGCGTAGGTGTCGGCGGCCACCGCCAGCGCCCGGTCGTGGTCGGCCAGCCCCGGGACGGGATGGGGGACGTCGCCCAGGTGGACGACCAGCTCGGGCCGGGCTCGCCGCAGCAGCTCGACGGCCGCGGCGTTGCGCGCGTTGAAGCCGGCGTCGCTGGCGTAGGCGGCCTGGGCCGGGGTCCCCGGCGGGTGGAAGTGGGAGTCGGCGATGACGGCGAAGGTCCAGCGGCGGATCGAGGGCATGGCGCCGTCTACCCGGATGGCCCCCGGCCTGCCCGTGGACCCGACCGCGCGGCGTTGCGGGTGGGGTCACCGGGGGAGATAGTGGGCCCGCACCCATCGAGGAACCATGCCCGTCCTGCTCAGCCTGCTCAGCCTGCTCAGCCTGCCGTCCTGCACGGCGGACACGGACGGCGGGGCCACCGGACCGGCCGGCGACCCCGACAGCGGTGGAGGGGACGGGGGCGCGGAGGAACCGGTGGCGGTGCCCACCGACCACGTGTGGATCTTCGTCATGGACGGGGTCCGCGCCACCGAGTCCATCGCCGGATCCGGCGACCCCGACGCCGAGGAGGCGGCGCTGCAGCGGCTGGTCGACCGGGCGGTGGTCGTCCCGGTCCTGGAGAACAAGGACGCCACCACGACCGAAGCCGCCCACCGGACCATGGTGACCGGCCGCCGCCAGCCGGTCTCCAACTTTCCCTGGTACGAGGAGCGGGAGTGGCAGCGAGCGCTGACGCCCACCATCTTCGAAGAGGCCGTCGCGCAGATCGAGGGGGCCGGCGCCATCGTCACCGGCAACACCGTGTTCATGGACTCCCAGGGCACCAGCCTGTACCCCGACCACGCCGGGCACGGCGTGCCGCTGGAGACCGCCGACGAGAACATGTCGGAGGGCGCCGACGACTTCGTCATGAACCAGCTCGTCCTCCACATCGACGCCGACACCCGGGTCGGGTTGATCAACCTGCATTCCGCCGACCGGGCGGGCCACGGACACCGCTGGGAGGCCTACACCGAGGACATCGCCGACGACCTGCGCTACATCCAGCAGTTCGAGGCCGAGCAGGAGGGCCGCAACACCTACCTCGTGCTCGCCGATCACGGCCGTCACCTCGACCCGGACTGGAGCGGCCACGGCGACGGCTGCGCGGGCTGCCGGGCCTCGTGGCTGCTGGCCTGGGGCCACGGCATCGACCCCGATCTCGACCAGGTCAGCCAGGTCTACGAGCTGGCCGACGTCGCCCCGACGGTCGCCCACCTCCTCGGCATCGAGCTTCCGGGCGGGCGCGGCCGACCGATCTCCGAGATCCTCCATTTCCCCCCCGACCCGCGGAGCAGCGACTTCGTCGACCCGGACATCGCCGTGGACGGCGACACGATCCACCTGGTGGCCGAGCACCTGCCCGGGGGCGAGGGCGAGCTGGCCCGCGGTGGGCTGGTCTACCGGCGCAGCTCCGACGGGGGCGCGACCTGGGACGAGGAGTGGTTCGGCCTGTCGGGGGGCGGCTGGGACACGCCCGAGTCGCCGCAGGTCGTGGCGGCGGGCGATGTCGTCCTTCGCGCCTGGCGCGCGTACAGTCGGGATGCCCTGAACTGGCAGATCCTCGGCCAGGCCAGCCTGGACGGTGGACAGACCTGGTCGTCGATCGAGGTGCTGGACAGCGCCGTCCACCACGTCGCCACCCCCGGGTTCGCGCTGGATCCGGTCAGCGGCCGGGCGCTGGCCCTGTACTCGGACCAGGACGACGCCAGCACCGACGGATCGTCGAACTTCGTGCGGGTGGACGGCGCCCTCGACACGGCGCCGGTGACCTGGTCCTCGGACCTGACCACGACGCTGATCCTCACGCCCAGCCAGCGGGTGCACATGCCCACCGAGATCGAGGGGCACATCCACAACGGGCGCTTCGCCGCCAGCTTCGTGGCGGTGGAAGGCGACGACTACGAGCTGGACAACGAAAACCGCGAGGTCTTCGTGGCGGTGATGGACAGCCTCGACGGGGTGCCGGCCATCACCCAGGTCACCGACGATGAAGACGTGTCCTACTGGCCGTCCCTGGCCATGGACGGGACCGGCGGCTGGTTGGCCTGGAGCAGCCTGCCCCGCACCGAGGGGGGGCGGTGGCGGGTCGAGGTGGCCACCAGCGGAAACCTGCGGGACTGGAGCGAGCCCCTGGTCGTCGAGACCGACCGCGACGCCTGGCGCCCCAGCCTCGTCGCCACCCCCGACGGCGCGGTGCTGGCCTGGGTGGAGGTCCAGGGCACCTCCCACAGCGTGTGGGCGGCGCGGGTCGAGGGGGAGGCCGATGGCAGCGTGCCGACGCTGGGCAGGCCGGTCGAGCTGGGGGCGGTGGACGGGATGATCGAGGGCCTGTCCCTGGCGACGAC
>RFKJ01000469.1 GCA_003694325.1 Deltaproteobacteria bacterium | reverse complement strand
GTCGCCGGGGTCCGTCCCCGGCAGCGCCTGGGGGGGTGGGGGCGGACCCTCGTGGTCGCAGGCGCCCAGCGAGAGGATGGCAGCCAGGACGAGGTGCATGGGGGGCTCCGGCGGTGGTGACCACGACGTACACGACGACCGGCCGGGCGTCAAATCCACGGCCGGCGTGGCCCCGCCACCGGGCGCGGAGGGGATATCGTGGCGCCCATGCTCCCCGTCCTGTCCGTGGTGATCCCGCTGTATGACGAGGCCCGCCGCCTGCCCCTCGGGCTGCAGGGGCTGGCCTGGCTGCGGCGGCGGGTCGCCGGGGAGCTGGAGGCGATCCTGGTCGATGACGGGTCATCCGACGAGACCCTGGCCCTCGCGCGCCGGGCCGAGGGGCCGGGGATCCGGGTCCTGGCCGAGCCCCACCGCGGCAAGGGGGGAGCCCTGCGCGCCGGCGTGCTCGCCGCGGTCGGCGACCGGATCCTCCTGACCGACGTGGACTGGAGCGTGCCGCCGCCCCAGGCGATGCGGCTGCTGGACCACGACGCCGACGTCGTCGTGGCGACCCGCGAGGGGCCCGGCGCGCGGCGGCTGGGAGAGCCGCCGTGGCGGCACCTGCTGGGGCGGGCGTTCAACCGCTACGTCCAGGCGGTGCTGCTGGCCGGCTACCAGGACACCCAGTGCGGCTGCAAGCTGCTCCGGGGCGATGCCGCCCGGGCCCTGTTCTCGCGCCTGACGATCGAGGGGTGGGCCTTCGATGTCGAGCTGCTCATGCTCTGCCATCACCTCGGGCTGCGGGTGGCCGAGCAACCGGTGGCCTGGCGCTACGAGGCCGACACCCGGCTGCGCCCCGTCGTCGACGCGCTGGCCATGGCCGGCGATGTGTGGCGCATCCGGCGGCGGCTGCGGCGCGGCGGCTACGGTCCACCCCTGGAGCACCCCCACGCGGGGCGCCCCGACACGCCGGTGTGACCCCTTGGGTAATTCCTGCTGCGGTATGGTCGCCCGGACTCTCGAATCGCCCTGCACGCTCTTGGAGCACGCCATGATCCGTCGCGCCGGAACCGACGCCCCCGCGGTCGCCCTGCGGTCCCTCGTCCTCCTGGCCGGGTCCGGCGCGGCGCTGCCATCGGTGGCCCTGGCCGTCTGTGGGGACGGCCTGCTGGAGACCGGAGAGGAGTGCGACGACGCCAACCTGGACCCCGGGGATGGCTGCAGCGCCACCTGCGCGGTGGAGACCGGGTGGGAATGTGCGTCGGCCACCTTCGAGCTGGAATCGGCCGAGGTGTTGGACGACACCCCGTACAACTCGCCCATCTGGACCCTCAGCGAGGACCTCACCCGGGTCGACCAGAGCGAAAACGCCGACCCGGCGATCTACACGACCACCATGCCGGCCACCGGCGCCACCATCACCTTCGAACTGGGCATCGACGACACCGCCGACAACGACTTCGTCGGCTTCGTCATCGGCTACGACGCCGGCGAGAACGACGCCGAGTCGCCGGATTGGCTGCTGTTCGACTGGCGCCAGACCGACCAGGATCGCGGCGACTGCACCGGCTACCGGGGGCTCGCCCTGAGCCGGGTCACCGGGCACGCCGATGGTGACGAGCTGTGGTGCCACACCGGCGACGTCGCCGAGCTGGCCCGGGGCCTGGTCTCCGGCGACGTCGGCTGGGAGGGCTACCGGACCTACGCCATCGAGGTGGACTACAGCCCGACCTCGCTGGAGGTGTACGTCGACGGCGAGCTCGAGTTCAGCGAGACCGGGAGCTTCCCCCTCGGCAACCTCGGGTTCTACGACTACTCGCAGGAGTCGGTGCACTTCCAGCTCGTCGATCCCCTGGATCGATCGGTGTGCGGGGTGCTCGACGGCGACAGCGACGGAGACGGGATCAGCGGCGCGGTCGAGGTGACGGTCGGCCTGGACCCGGGGGACGTCGACAGCGATGGAGACGGGATCAGCGACGGCGACGAGGTGGGCGCCGACGGCGTGCAGGGCGAGGGAGAGACCGACGCCCTGGATGCCGACAGCGACGACGACGGGATCAGCGACGGCGACGAGGTGGCGGGGACCGGGCCGCTGGCCGGCTTCGGGGCCACCGATCCCCTGGACCCCGACACCGACGGGGATGGCCTGGACGATGGCCTGGAGGCCGGCGTGGACGAGCCGGTGGACGGCGGGTCCAGCGACAGCGCCGAGGTGGGATATTCCGGCACGGACGGCGACTGGGCGGCCGATTCCGATCCCGCCACCACGACCGACCCGACCAACCCCGACACCGACGGCGACGGGATCCTGGACGGGGACGAGGACGCCGATGGCGACGGGGCGGTGACCGGCCTCGTCATCGGCGGCACCGGGACCGCGGGCTCGGGTGAGACCGATCCCAACGACCCGGACACCGACGGCGACGGCCTGGCCGACGGGGACGAGGACGTCGACGGCGACGGCGTGGTCGACGACGACGAGTCCGATCCCCGCGACGCCGACACCGATGACGGCGGCATCGATGATGGCACCGAGGTGAACACCGATGGGACCGACCCGCTGGATCCGAGCGACGACCTCCTCGACACCGACGGCGACGGGCTGACCGACTGGGAGGAGACCCACGTCCACGAGACCGATCCCGACGATCCGGACACCGACGGCGACGGGCTGTCCGACGGGACGGAGGTCCTGGACACCGGCAGCGACCCGCTGGACGCCGACACGGACGACGACGGGCTGACCGACGGCGACGAGGTCGACACCTGGTCCACCGACCCGCTGGACGCCGACACGGACGACGACGGGCTGACCGACGGCGACGAAGCGCTGGACCGGGTCACCGATCCGCTGGATCCCGACACCGACGATGACGGGCTGCTGGATGGCGAGGAGATCCACGACACCGGCAGCGACCCGCTGGACCCCGACACCGACGGCGATGGCCTGGAGGACGGCGACGAGGTCGACACCCACGGTACCGACCCGGCGGCGGTCGACACGGACGGCGACGGGCTTTCCGACCGGGACGAGGTCGAGGTCCACGGCACCGATCCCCTCGACCGCGACAGTGACGACGACGGCCTGATGGACGGCGGCGAGGTCGATACCTGGTCCACCGACCCGCTGGATGCAGACAGCGACGACGACGGGTTGATCGACGGCGACGGGGTGGTGGACCACCACACCGACCCGCTGGACCCCGACACCGACGGCGACGGGCTCACCGACGATGTCGAGGTCGGCGGCAGCACCGACCCCCGGGTCGCCGACACCGACGGCGACGGCCTGGCGGACGGCTTCGAGGTCACGCTGGGCACCGACCCGACCGTGGCCGACACCGACGACGGCGGGGTGGGGGACGGGGTCGAAGTGCTCGACGCCGGCACCGACCCCCTGGACGGCAGCGACGACGGCTCGATCACCGACACCGACGGCGACGGCCTCACCGACCGGGAGGAGGACCTCCTGGGCACCGATCCCACGGTGGCCGACAGCGACGGGGACGGACTCGACGACGGCGAGGAGGTCAACCACCTCGGCACCGACCCCTTCGACCCGGACACCGACGAAGACGGCATCGACGACGGCACCGAGCTGAACGAGCTGGGCACCGACCCGCTGTCCCATGACAGCGACGGCGACGGCCTGGACGACGGCAGCGAGGTCGCGGTCTGGGGTACGGACCCGGCGGTGGCCGACACCGACGGCGACGGCCTGGACGACGGTGCCGAAGTCGACTCCTACGGCACGGACCCGCTGGATGAAGACACCGACGGCGATGGGCTCTCCGACGGCAGCGAGGTCTTCGAGAGCCTGACCGACCCGCTCGACCCGGACACCGATGGGGACGGGCTCTCCGACGGGACCGAGGTGCTGGAGACGGGCACCGACCCGGCGCTGTGGGACACCGACGCCGGCGGCGCGGGCGATGGTGTCGAGGTCCTGGTGGACGGCACCGATCCCTTCGACCCCTCCGACGATGCCGACGACGGGGCCGACGCGGACGGAGATGGACTCACCGACGACGAGGAGGCCGCCCACGGCACGGACCCGGCCGATCCCGACTCCGACGACGACGGCCTGGCCGACGGCGTGGAGGTGACGGAACTGGGCTCGGACCCGCTGGACCCGGACACCGACGGCGACGGCCTGGGCGACGCCGACGAGGTCGGGACCCACGGCACGGATCCGACCCGGCCGGACACCGACATGGACGGGCTGGGCGACGCCGACGAGGTCGAGGACCTCGGAACCGACCCGACCGATCGCGACACCGACGACGACGGGCTGGAGGACGGCGACGAGGCGCGGCTGTGGGGGACCAACCCCCTGGACGTCGACACCGACGACGACCGGCTCACCGACGCCGAGGAGGTCCGGGAGGTGGACACCGATCCGACCGACTTCGACACCGACGATGGCGGTGTCGGCGACGGCGACGAGGTGCTCAGCGACGGCACCGACCCCTTCGACGGCAGCGATGACCGGCTGGACAGCGACGGGGACGGCCTGTCCGACTACGCCGAGACCCACGAGTGGGGGACCGACCCCGACGACGCCGACACCGACGACGACGGACTGTCCGACGGCGACGAGGCGCTGGTCCATGGCACGGATCCGCTGGATCCGGACACCGACGACGACGGGCTGGAGGACGGCGACGAGGTGGTGGTCCACGGCAGCGACCCGCTGGATCCGGACACCGACGACGATGACCTGTCCGATGGCGACGAAGTGGGGGTCACCGGCACGGACCCGACGGACCCCGACACCGACGACGACGGGCTGCTCGACGGAGCCGAGGTCGAAGAGCACGGCACGGATCCGACCGACGCCGACAGCGATGACGACGGGCTGACCGACGGTGCCGAGATCGACACCTGGGGCACCGACCCGCTGGATCCGGACAGCGATGACGATCGCCTGACCGACGGCTCGGAGGTCGACGAGCACGGCACCGACCCGCTCGACGCCGACACCGACGATGGCGGCGTGGAGGACGGAGACGAGGTGGACGTCGGCACCGACCCGCTGGACCCCACCGACGACGACACCGCGGCGCTGGCTGGCGGCGGCGTCTACAAGGGGGGCGCCTGGACCTGCACCAGCGGCGGAGCGCCGGCCGGGGGCTTCGCCGCGGCCATCGGTGGGCTGCTGCTCGGGCTGCTGCGGCGGCGACGGGACTGATCCGACCGCGAACGCGGCGGCTCAGCCATCGAGCCGCCGCGCCAGGGCCGCCGGCGTCCGGGCCGGGAGCTGGCAGGCCGAGCCCTCGCAGACGTAGGCGGTGGCTTGTTCCTGGCCGTGCACCCGCCCGGCCATCCACGGCAGCAGGGTCCGCGTCTCGGCGTCGGCGTCGGGATCGACCCGGGCGATGACCGAGAAGGGCAGGGGGCGGCGCCGCAACTCGGCGAGCAGGGCCGCGGTGTCGTCGGCGCCGGCCCGGCCGACGATGCCGATCTCGCGGGTGGGGCCGGCCAGCCAGGCCGCGGCGAGGGCTTCGGGGCCCAGCGCCCGGGGCGCCCGGTCCAGGAGCATCCGGTAGCGGTCGACGATGGCCCGAGCCTTGTCGGCGAGGTCGGTGCGACCGGTCAGCGTGGACAGGCGGCAGAAGGCCAGCGCGGCGACCCCGTTGGCCGAGGGCACGGCCCCGCCGAGCATGTGCTTGCTGCGGGTGATGAGGGGCTCGGCGTCGCTGCCGGTGTAGTACAGGCCGCCGTCGGCGTCGTCCCAGAACAGGGTCACGAGCTGGTCGGCGAGGTGCAGGGCCGCCCGCAGCCACCGCGGATCGAAGTCGCCCTGGTACAGGTCGATGAGGGCGGTGACGAGGAAGGCGTGGTCGTCGGCGAAGGCGGGGACGTGGGCGCGGCCTCCGCCGGGACCGGCCTTCCAGGTGCGCATGAGGCGGCCGTCGACGGTGGCCCGGTCCAGCAGGAAGGTCGCCGCCTCGGCGGCAGCCCGGTGCCAGGC
>RFKJ01000468.1 GCA_003694325.1 Deltaproteobacteria bacterium | reverse complement strand
TGGGGACCTTGGGCGGAACGAGCGGGATGTCGGCGGCGTCCGCCCGGCGGATCGCCTCCTGCCGTTGCCGGTGCAGGGCGCGCGCCCGGGCCACCGTCGCCGGGTCGAGGTCCGGGTCCTCGATGGCCCACACCGCGAACTGGTCGGTCCGCCGCCAGGGGGCGCCGAGGAGCGGTTCCAGCACCGCGGTCATGCGGTCGAGGACCGGCCGCGGGTGGGCGCGCTCGGTGACGAGGATCCAGCGAAACCCGTCCTCGTAGAGGATCGCCCGGTCCTCGGCGAGGGGAGCGGCGACCACCGCGGGCGAGACCTCGCCGGCGCGGTCCTCCCACGCCGGCTCCAGGAGCGGGTACAGGCGGAGGGCCTGGGCGTAGTACCGGCCCTGGCGGGCGAAGAACTCCATCCGTTCGACGGACACCGCCTGGATCGGCCGACTGTGCACCATCTGGGCGCAGAGGCTGAGCTGGCGCGCGGTCCGATCATCGGTCCACATCTGGGTGAGGTCGAGGACGGCCCCCTCCTGCTCGGCGAGGTCCTCCAGGCCCGGAAAGGGCGTCGGTCGCAGGGTCTGCCAGGGGTGGGGCAGCATCTGCAGGGTCACCACCTCCAGCGCCGCGACGGCGGCGAGGGGGGCGGCCGGCCAGCGCCCGATGAGGGAGACGAGGGCGGCCTGGGCGGTGACGGTCAGGGCCAGGAAGCGCACCGGGAAATTGACCGGCTCGGCGACGACCGCCAGGAGCTGGTTGAGGGCGGCGAAGGGCATGGGGGGGCCCAGCTCGGCGCCCGCCCAGGTCAGCCGGCTGCCCAGCGACAGCACGACGCCGGTGGCCCCGATCACCGCCCAGGGCAGCCCGGCCCGGGGACGGACCACCCACCCCAACAACGCCAGGGCGGTGGCGAGGATGCCCAGGTAGCGGCCCCCGCCGTAGGCGAGAACCACGGGCTCGGTGGTGGTGCGGCCGGGCGAGAGGAGCTGCCAGGGCTCGACCCGGGCCGCCGCCGGGTCGGCGGTCACCAGTGGGGTGAGCAGCCGCTCGAGGAGCGGGGGAGGGACCATGTCGGGGTCGCCGTAGGCGACGCTGAAGGCGTGGACCACCGGCAGGATCACGGCCAGGGAGACCGCGGCGGCGGCGGCGATCCGGGGGAGCTGCCGCCGCCCTGGCCGCGACGGGAGCAGGGCGGTGAGCGACCAGCAGGCCAGGGCGATGATCAGGAAAAGCCCGATGTAGAAGCTCGACAGCACCGCCCCGACCAGGCAGCCGGCGAGGCGGGCGGTGGCCGGCACCGCCGGGCCCCGACCGATGCGCAGGGTGGCGACCATGCCCAGCGGCAGCCACCACAGGTGCAGCAGCTCGCCGACTCCGACGTGGACGGTGAACGCAGCGACCGACGAGCAGAGCAGCATGGTGCCGGCGGCGAGCCCGGCACTGCGACCGCCGCCCAGCTCCCGTCCCAGCAGGTGCCCGGCCAGGCCCAGGCCCCAGAGGTTGGCGAACACGAGCAGGTTCGACATCAGGACCAGCGGCACGAAGGGCAGGAGGATCGCCACGAGCCCGTTGAGCGGCTCGATGGGGAACAGGTCCATCCCCACGGGGTAGTTGACCATGCGGGTGTGGAACGGCAGCGCGTGCTCCTGCCAGACGCTGGTCCGCATCCACCACAGGGTCCACAGGTGCTTGAGGGTGTCGCTGCGGGCCGAGCCCAGGGCGGCCTCGCCGGGATGCAGGACGACGGGCCAGGTGAGGGCCACCACCAGCAGGGCGTACCATCCGCCCACCAGCGCGGGGGCGACGCGGTGGATCGCCGGACGGTGGTTCGCCGGACGGTGGATCGCCGGGCGGGTCACCGTCCCTCCCGGGTCGGGGCGGCACCGACCACCATGACGTAGCCGGTGTCCACCGGCAGCACGGCCGGGGACTCCCACGCCTGGACACCCGACGGCAGGTCGAGGCTGGACGGGCCGTAGTGCAGGCCGTCGGGCGCCGTCGCCCGCCGGATCCCCCAGCGCTCGTGGAACCAGGTGGTGACTCCATCGTCGGTGACCAGGCTGCAGCTCACCCCACCCCCGCGGATGCGATCCCCGGGCTCCATGGTGAACTGCAGCCCATCGTCGGAGATGGCGCTGCGGATCCGGGAGGCATCCGTCGTGATGTACATGCGGATCCGCCCATCGTCCAGCACAACCACGTCGGGATCGACGTAGGGCCCGGCCAGGCGGACCCCCGGCTCGGGGGTGAAGTGGCGGCCGTCGGTGGACACCGCCGAGCGGATCTCGTTGACGAGGCCGCCGGCACCCGGGTCGGTCATCCGGGGCTGCACCACGGCGTACAGTCGCAGCCGCCCGTCGGGGAGCACCACCAGGTCGGGGTCGACCACCAGCCCCGGGCCCAGGTCGATGTCGATCGTCTCGGGGGGGCCGCCCGAGAGGGGGATCCGGGCCAGGCGCTCGCCGTGGTCCACGTAGTAGACCCAGGTCCCACCCTGCCAGCGCACGAGATCGGGGGAGGACGCCGCGGTGGCCAGGATCCCCTCGTCGAGCCGCCAGGTGCGGCCGTCCGGCGACCGGGCGACCCGGAGCACCTTGTCGTTGGGGTCGACGGCCCCCGGGGCCGAGGCGTGGCCCCCCGGAGAGCCGGGGGCGCCGTCGAGGGCGTAGACCTCCACCCGCGCCCCGGCGTCGGTGCTCCGCGCCGGGTTCGGGTCGAGGGCGGCCAGGGCGGGGGCCATCCGGGCGAGGTCCCGCGGGTCGAACAGGTCGGGACGGAGGGCCACCGCGGCGAAGCCGTCGGCGAGCAGCAGCGCGCGGGCGCCGTCGCCGTCGCCGCGCAGCAGGTGGTCGAGGACCGGGCGGGCCCGCAGCCGCCCGGGTTCCCGGGACTGGTCGGTGGCCACGCAGTCCTGGGCGATGGCCCGGCCGTGGCCGGCCTGGGCGACGCAGGCCCAGGCCTGCGACCAGGCGTCCAGCTCGTAGGCGTAGCCGGGCTGGTCGGGGAACAGCTCGAGCACCGGTCCGGAGGCGTGGGCGTAGGCCCCGGCCGTGCCCAGCACCACCCGCCCCTGTCGGCCGGGCATCCCGCCGATCACGAAGGCGTCGACCAGGGCCGCGGCGAGCAGCGGCCAGCTCCGCCGGCCGACCCGGGCCTCCAGCCGGGACCCGACCAGGGAGGCGATCACGCCGGCGCAGAGGACGACCCCCCACGTCAGCCGGGCGGGGTGCTTGAGGAGGTCGGCCTGGGACAGCCACGACAGCAGCAGCCCCGGCAGCGGCACGAAGAACAGCCCCAGGTCGAGCCACGGGCCGAGCGCCAGCAGCCACAGCAGCAGCCCGCCGGCCAGGAGGCTCCCGGCACCCCGGGGCCGCGACGATCCGAGGACGACGGGGGCCATCGCGGCCAGGATCACGCTGGTCCAGGGAAGGGTGGCCGACTTGGCGTGGCCGAATCGGTCCACCGCCGGGTCGGAGATCAGCATCCCGGCGAGGTCGGCGCTGTTGGCCATCAGGTAGGCGGCCCGGGCCTGCGGGCTGTAGTCGTCCAGGACCGCGCCCGGGGACGCGGCGAAGGCCACGACGTAGAGCCCGGCCAGCAGCAGCCCGACCCCGGCCCCGGCGAGCACCGGAGCCGCCCGCATCCCCGGGCGACGGAGTGCGGCGCCGGCGAGGACCACCCCGGCGAG